>JAADFP010000104.1 GCA_013152825.1 Caldisericota bacterium
GAGGCAACATAAATCCATCTTTGCAGCCCTCCTGCAGGAGCTTATGTATAGCGGGTACGTCATAAGGGTGTGCCTTGCGGAATTTCACCCTACTTTCCTTATCTTCCATGGGAAATTTTATCATATTTATTCGCTTGTTGCCTGAGGGGTGTACTGTGCAGTGCAATCCCGCAGTCACACGCCCCTAAGGTACGGGGGGGGCCAAGAAACTATTTACTGCTCACTATTCACTCTTCTGCTCCTCTCGTCATTCCTGCGAAAGCAGGAATCTTCAGCCGGTGGACTATGCTTATAGGCAGTTTGCCTCTCTTATCCATGGTTACCAGGAAGCGGTGCAGAAGATAGAAAACAATATCTGGCAGTATACCTTTCTCTTTCCCGGGAAGAAAATACATGTATTGTGGTATGATGACGGACTCCCGCCTGAGCCAGAGAAGCCCCTGGAGCAAAAACAGGTAGCCCTGCAATTCTCAGGAAAAGAGGTCAAGCTTATTCCTACCATTACAGAATTTGGCCAGACCTGGTACACTGGCAAAACTTATCCCCTGCGAGCAGGAAAACTTACCCTTAACCTTACCCGTATTCCTGTTTTCGTGGAGGAACGGGAATAAGTGAAATTCCTGGACGGTTTTTTCTCTCAGGCAACTCGCAATAGCCGATTGAACGTCTTCAGCAGTATTCTTCCTGCTTTAACTTCTTTTAAGGCTAAGAGGTCAAGCGCCCCGTTTATTTTGGCTTTTAGGGTAAAGAGGGTATCGCTTGCTTCTACCCCGATTCGCTTTATGGAAAAGGGGAAATCTTCCCTGCTCACTTTTCCGTGCTGGGCAGTAAAAGCCATAAGGTAGCCATTGTCTCGCAAAATCTCCTCTGTCTCCTGCGGGATATCCTCGTGTTTACCGTAGGGGTAGGCAAAGTATTTAACGGGCGTAGTCAAATGCTTTTCTATAGTTTCTTTGGATAAACTGATTTCTGCTTGCATTTCCTCCCGGCTCAGGCGGGAAAAACGGAGGTGCTTAAGCCCATGGGAACCAAATTCTACCCCTTTATCCGCCATTTCTTTTACTTCCTCCCAGGAGAGAAGCCTGTTTACCTCTGGGTCGCTTTCTCTATCGTGGGGTAATAAGTGGGGAGTTCCGATATAGGAAACAGTAAGAAAAATAGTAAAGGGAATCTTGTGCCGGAAAAGATAGGGGAAAGCGTATAAATAGTTATCGCGGTACCCATCATCAAAAGTTACTATTATGCCTTCCTTGTCCACTATCTCCGGCAGAGCCTGTAAGGGATAAAACCTGTAGTTTTTCTGCAGTGCACGCATCTGCAGGTAAAAATTTCCGGGAGATACGTTCACCTCATGCTCGCGGGCTGGATTGATGCTGTGATAAAAAATGATTCTAATGCCTCTTTCTTTTTTTCTGTGCAATAAAAGCAGGTATCCCAGGCAGGCGAATGTTGTGAGCATTAATCTCTTAAGGTAAGTTTTCAACTGGTATTTCATCGCTTTCTCTTTGTCTTCACCCATCCCCAGATAAAGCCGAGCCCGTAGGAAACGTAGCTGAGGAATCGGAAGATTTTGAAGGTTGCTATGCTATGAATAAGACGCAGGGGGAAGCGAAAAAGGCGGTAGAGAAAAGGTCTTTTCTCCACGAACTTTTGCATATCCAGTTTTTCCCAGGTTTCGTAAACCAATTCCGGGTGCACAATCTGGGCATAGGCTGAGCCCATCCCGTTTCTGAAAAATTTTTTTAGCAGGCCAAAAAAGGTTTTGGGCGGCCAGTGGTATATCCAGGTATTTGGCACCAGCACCACGCGATACCCGGCCTGGCGAATCCTTACTCTCAAATCCGGGTCAAGCCCCCGGATAATCTCTTCTCTCTCTCCTCCTATCTCCTCAAATACGTGGCGGGGGATGGCACAGCAGGGATGGGAGGCAAAATCACTATCCACCACCTTGTCCACCACCGGAAAGGTGTAGCGAGGTAGTTCGGCAATAACTCTTCTGTGAAACCAGGAAGCCTCCGGGGGCAGAGAAAGAGAGGCACCGGCCATGCCAATGCGGGGATCTTCCTCTACTGCCTTTACCAGGTTCTCCAGGACCCGGTTGTGTCCCAGGGAGACATCATCATCCATGATAACCAGGATACTCCCACTGGACTTTCTAACTCCCCGGTTTATGGCTCTGCCCTGCCTGGGGTCTCCCTTTATAACCTGTACCTCAAAATCCTGATAAGTCTGCTGGGAAAGTTCTTTTAGAAGTTTTGGTAACCTTCCCTCCCGATATCCGTCCAGAGAAGGAATAATTATGGAAACGCGCGGTTTTTTCTCAGGCAATTTCTTCCCTCCCTAAATGTTGCTTTTTACTTAATAAAGAAAGATACATCCCCTCGTAATCCTGCAGCATCCTCTGCAGGGAAAACCGATTCTCTGCCAATTTCCTCCCTTTTCTTCCCATTTCCCGCGCTTTCTCCGGATGGGAGAGCAGGAAGCACACAGCCTGCTTAATGCTCATCGGGTCTCCGGGAGGAATGAGTATTCCTTCCTCTCCCTGCCTGATAACTTCTGGAATGCCACCCACCCGGGTAGCCACCACCGGAGTGCCGGTAGATAGGGCTTCCAGAAGCACGTTAGGCAGTCCCTCCCGCACAGAGGGAATTACCAGCACCTGGAGTGAGGAGAGTATAGCGGGAATATCCTCGCAGAGCCCGAGAAATTTTACCATACCATCTATCCCCATTTCTTTGCATAGATTCTCCATGGCTTTTCGCTTTTCCCCCTCGCCTGCCAGAATAAATTCTGTCTCGGGAAACTCTCTCTTGATATGCGGCACTGCCTCCAGGAAAAATCTCTGACCCTTTTCAGGATAAAAGTTAGCTATCACCCCCACTTTTTTCTTCCTCTTATTAGAAAGAGCCTGGAAGGAAAAATCTTCCAGGTTAATACCGTTGTAAATGACTTCTATTCTTTCTTCCGGGAGTCCTTCCTTCTTTATAGTGTATCGCTTCACCTCCTGGGAACAAGCTACAGTATAATCAGTAAACCAATTCCCGGCGCGGGTTATCCACCAGTGATAAAATTTTTTCCACTCTCCTATCTCTCTGCGGGAGGAAATGGTCAAGGGAACCTTTCTCCACCGGGCAGGAATACCTGGTAAAAGGTGAAAGCCAAAGAGATAAGTATGCAGAATATGCGGCTTCCATTCTGCCATAATTCTTCCCAATTTCAGGGCAATCCTGGGGTCGTATCCCTTGTGAAAACCCAGTTTTTCAATAGTGTATCCCTCTTCCCGTAGCTTTCTGCCTATTCTGCCTAATTTCCATGTACATATAACACGCGGCAGGAAACGGCTCTTGTCCAGGCCATGCAGAAGATTGTAAAGATGCCTTTCCGTACCACCCACTTCCATCTTGGGAATTACATAGAGTATGCGAATCATTTTACTTCGGGGGAAAAAGCAGGTGTTTCCTTATTACTTTCATGGGTTTTTATTATAGCAGATGTAAGCAGAGAGTAGGGAGATGGGAAGACGTTAGGCTTTAGACTATAGACTGGGGGGAGAGAAGAAATAAGATGCAATAACCAATAAACAAGATACAAGATTCAGGATGCAGGATACATTTTAGACTTTAGACCATAGACCTTAGACTGTATTCAGTAGCGAGTAGATAGTAGTGGGTAGCGAGGGAGGGGTAGTAAGCAGCAAATAGTGAGTAAGCGAGTAGTGAATAGTGAATCAGTTTCCTGGTATCCTAGTATCCTGGTAGTCCTGGTTCCTTGGGAGGAAGTCTTGGGCTTGTTGTTTGGGAGTTTATCCCGACGCCTGCCCGCCCTCCGGGAGCAGGTGGGGATGTCGGGGCAACCGATCAACGAGTTAGACTGTAGACTGTGATAAGTGAGTGAATAGGGTGAATAAGTGAGCAGGGGGCTTTCCTCTCGGGCGCGCGAAGATAATTCTTCGGGCATTATTCTAATATTCTTAAGAATTTGAGAATAAGGAACAACGATGCGGTTTAGAGGATTATTTTGTCTATTCTCCTGCTTGCCAGCCTTACCAACATCTACCCGCCCCCACCTCCGGAGGGGAGGTGGGTACAACCAGTACTTACCCCAACCTATCTCTTACTTTATCACTTCTGTGCCTCTTTCTGGTAAAATAGTGCAAGCTATGAATATTATAGGCATTGGCGGATACTCGCATGACTCGGCGGCCTGCCTGTTGCAGGATGGCAAGCTGGTTGCCGCGGTAATGGAGGA
>JAADFP010000105.1 GCA_013152825.1 Caldisericota bacterium
CTGTTCACTATGCAAGGGCTATAAGTCTAAAGTCTATGACTTCCTCCCCTGCGAAGCAGATGAGCCTGGCCTCAGCTTACTGGCCCTTCTGCTCTCGGAGGCAAGGATACTGTATTCACCCCAGGAGAGGCTCTCTTTTTTCTCCAGGATAATTTTTCTGGGAAAGATTCTGCCTATACTTTTTACCAATTTCCTTTCCGTTATATAATCATACAGGGCGGGGTTCAGCACTACTTTTATAACCATTGCCTTTCTCTCTCGCAGAATTCTTTTCACCTTGCTCTCCACCTCGCTGGCCAGGGTGATTAAAGACTTAACCTTTCCTGAACCCTTACAGAAAGGGCAACTGTCAGAAAGAAGATGCGAGATTGAGGGGGCTACCTTCTGCCGGGTCATCTGCACCAGCCCGAATTCTGTGATTCTTGATATCTGAGTATGTGCCCTGTCCCTCTTGGCTAATTCGTAAAGTAAGTTTTCCAGTCTTTTCTTGTGGTCCCGCTTTCTCATGTCAATGAAATCTACCACAATAATGCCGGCAAGATTTCTCAATTGTACCTGGCGAAACACTTCTTCCGCTGCCTCCATGTTGGTTTTGAAAGCAGTTTCCTCCAGGCTTTCTGCCCCGGTGTACCTCCCGGTATTCACATCGATACTTACCAGAGCTTCTGTCTCGTGGATAGTAAGGTCTCCCCCGCTTCTCAGGCTCACCTGGGGACTGAGCGCCCTTTCCAGTTCCTCGTCCACGTGGTAGTGAGCAAAAACGCCTTCCTGCTGAGAAAAAAGAGCAATCTTTACCTTTCTGTTATTGCCGAGTATTTGCGCAGAGAATTTTCTTAGCGTCCGGAAAAGAGCCGGTGAATCGGTGAGGAATTTATCTTTTTCCGGGTCAAAGAGATCCCGCAAGAGTCTCTTCCCCAGCTCAAGTTCCTCGTAAAGGGGAGAAGGGGCAGGCAGCCTGCGGGCACGATGGCTGATATTATGCCATACCCGCATAAGGTACTCCAGGTCTACAAGCAGTTCCTGCTTGCTTTTCCCCTCGGCCATGGTCCTACCTATCACACCCATATTCTGGGGTTTCATCTCCTTGAGTATCTTTCTTAATCGTCTTCTTTCATTGACATTTCCGATACGACGGGAGACTCCCAGCTGGGGTGAGAAGGGCATAAGCACGATATAGCGCCCGGGAAGACTTACGAAGGAGGTGACCCTGGGCCCCTTACTCCCGATAGGGTCCCTTACCACCTGGACTAAAATGTCCTCCCCTTTTTTCAGCAATTTCTCGATGGAAGGCCTGCCTTTTCCCTCCTCCCACTCCGGTTCTTCGCTTTCCACCGGAGGCACCATAACCTCTGAGATGAAAAGATAGGCAGTACGGTCCCATCCTATATCTACAAATGCTGCGTCCATGCCAGGCAGGACATCTTTGACCTTTGCCTTGTAGATATTGCCAACCAGGCTTTTTTTAGTCTTTCTCTCTACGTAGAACTCTACGACTCGCCTGTCTTCTAAGATAGCGCACTGCGCGAGTTCTGCGGTTTCTGTAAGAAGAAAAAGTCGCATTCTTTAAAGCACATCAAGTTCCAGAAGTAGCGCGCCACAGTGCCTGCATTCGTTTTCTTCCGGGAGATATCCATCTACAATAAGGCAAACCCGACATTCTACATTCTTGTGCACTTTATCACGGGGTACATCGAAGGGTTTGCGAGATAACATCGCTCCTACACCTTTCGCCCTTTCTATCCCGGCTTCCGCGAAGGCTTTGTCCGTGGGAATAAACAGGGCAGAATCAGTGGGAATAGGTTCTAAATATCCCTGCTTTTTGAAACCTCTCAGGGTACGTTCAATCGAGGCAGGCTTCAAAGGGTTGGTCCTTCCCTGGTTTATCTCTTCTATCATGGAAGGATCCATGCGCTTAACCGTGGTTCCTATAGCCAGTTCTTCCAGTTCAGAGACCCCTTCAGAAACCAGTCGGTTATACCGTTCACAGATATACTCCAGTATCTTTTTCATGGCTGAAGCAGATTTATCCATACATTCCTCCTTTTTGCAGAATAATTTTCTTGGTCAATAAGATTAATCAATAAATACGCACCATCCTGGCAACCGCTTAAACTTCTAAACACAGCAACTACGTCTTTCTCAAAATTTTTCAAACATTGCTCCAATTTTTCCCCCGCAGTCTCCTTGCAGAAAAAGAGACAATCTGGTAAATTCTATCAGTCTAATAGTGGCATGTCAATGTTAACAAGGAGAGTCAATATGCGTTCAGATATCATAAAAAAAGGTTTAGATAGGGCCCCTCACCGCTCCCTTCTCTTTGCCCTGGGCATTTCTCGCGAAGACATGGAAAAACCCTTTATCGGAGTTGCTAACTCCTGGAATGAGCTCATACCGGGACATACACACCTGAAAAATATCAGCCGGGCAGTCAAGGAAGGCATCAGGGAAAAAGGAGCTGTTCCACTGGAATTTAATACCATAGGTGTTTGTGATGGCCTGGCCATGGGACATGAGGGGATGAAATATTCTCTTCCCTCACGCGAACTCATTGCAGATTCAATAGAGACTATGGCAATGGCGCATCCCCTGGACGGCATAGTGCTCATCCCAAACTGCGACAAGATAGTCCCGGGGATGCTCATGGCAGCTTTGAGACTGAATATTCCGGCTATTTTGATAAGTGGAGGCCCCATGCTGGCGGGAGAGTTCGAAAGCAATCCCGTGGATCTCATCAGTGTATTTGAAGGAGTGGGCAAAGTGCGGGAAGGCGCCTGGAAAGAAGAGACGCTATCAAAACTGGAAGAACATGCCTGCCCTACCTGCGGTTCATGTGCAGGCATGTTCACAGCCAATTCCATGAATTGTCTCAGTGAGGCACTGGGACTGGCTTTGCCGGGCAATGGCACTATTCCAGCCGTTACTTCTCACCGGGTACGCCTGGCCAGAGAGGCAGGAAGGACCATAGTGGAACTGGTCAGGAAAGAGACAAGACCCCGGGACATAGCCACTTTCTCTGCCTTCCGGAACGCCATTGCCGTAGAAATGGCACTGGGAAGCTCTACCAACACGGTGCTTCATTTGCCAGCTATTGCCCACGAAGCTGATATAGAACTGCCGCTGGAAGTATTTGACCAGATAAGCCAGTCCACTCCCAACCTATGCCGCCTATCCCCGGCCGGTACTCATCACATGGAAGACCTTAACCGGGCGGGTGGCGTGTATGCAGTGATGAGAGAACTAAGCAAAAAAGGGCTTCTGGACGAGGAAGTGATTACGGTAAAGGGCAGGCTCAAGGATATCCTTCCCGGTTACGGAGTCAAAGATGCAGAGGTAATCCATCTCATAGAGCAGCCCTATTCCCCTACGGGCGGGATAGCTATCCTGAAAGGTAATCTGGCGCCGGGAGGAGCAGTGGTGAAACAGTCAGCGGTTAACAAAGATGTGTTCCACTTTGAGGGAAAGGCACGCGTCTTCAACTCGGAAGAGGAAGCCAGCCAGGCTATCCAGGAGGGAAAAATCAATAAGGGGGATGTCATAGTGATACGTTTCGAGGGGCCCAGGGGAGGGCCGGGCATGAGAGAGATGCTTGCGCCTACTTCACTTATTTCCGGCATGGGCCTGGGCCGTGATGTTGCCCTCATCACGGATGGCAGATTCTCGGGAGGCACGCGGGGATTGGCTATCGGGCATATATCTCCCGAGGCAGCCGAAGGAGGGCCCATTGCCAAATTAAGAGACGGGGACACTATCATAATAGACATTCCCTCCCGTAGAATCGAGACCAATGAAGAAGTGCTTAAAAGAAAACCCGTGCATGTAGAGAAAAAACTCACGGTGAAAAGGAGTTACCTTAACCGCTACAGGAAGCAGGTAACCTCCGCTGATAAAGGGGGGATTTTTAAAGAGAGTTAGAGTATAGTCTGGAAGAATAGTTAGTAGCGAGGGGAAAGATGCAGGATACATTTTAGGCCATAGACCTTAGACTTTAGGTTGATTTAGGGATGAGTAGATGGAAGCAGTGAACGGTGAGTCGATTTCTTGGTAGCCTGGTAATCCTGGTTTCTTCGTATCCTGGGAGGAAGTTTTAGGTTTGTTATTTTGAGTTTACTTAGGTCCGATGACTCCGAAGAGTCTGAGTATCGGACTCCTTCGGAGGTTTAGAATTTTGGATTTAGAGTTTACTTCAATGCCAACTCTACCTGTCATACCCGCTTACGCGGGAATGACAAAGCCAAAAAATAGGAGGTTGAACCGCAATACAAAGCATCAGCCCTCCCTGTCATGCCTGCGTAAGCAGGTATCCAGGGAAATAAAATATTATGTGTATGTGCGGATGATATAGATTCCCGTTTGCGCGGGAATGACAGAGGAGAGCATAGATGATACAGGAGGCAAAAATACAGCGGGGGAGGAGAGACGGTGGACGAATAACGATATACGATTCGCACTGTCCCACCGCAACCGATTAACGAGTTAGACTATAGCCCTTAGGCTGTTTTGTGATAGATAATAAGAATGAGGGAAAAAGAGTAGATACCTAATGCAGGGATGGAAAAGGGGAAAATTATACCTGGTTCTGTTTCTCCTGCTTGCCGGCATTTTTCTCCGGGTGTGGGGGATAGGAGATAAATCGCTATGGCTTGATGAAGCAGTAAGCTTTCATTATGCAGACCCTTTTCATAAAAGCGTTTCCTCTCTTATAAAAGAAGTTAAAGCAGTAGATGCACATCCTCCCCTCTATTACCTCCTGCTCCACTTCTGGCTGGAGCCTCTGAGGGGTATAAACCGGGGGAAAGTTATTTACGCCCCCAGCCAGATTTTCCCGGAAGGATACATAAGATTTCCCTCTGCACTTATAGGAATAATTTCCCTGCTTATTTTCTATTTTCTGGTGAAAGGCAAGAAGTGGGGCTGGCTTCTCCTGCTTTTCTCCGCTTTTCATATATATTATTCCCAGGAAGCCCGCAATTACAGCCTAATTTTGTTCTTTGCCCTGCTCTCTCTCTTTGCCCTGCGAAAGCCAAAAAAAATAAACTGGTTACTGCTTACTCTTTCCTGGATAGGCGGTTTATATACCTATCTTTATTTCTTCCTGTTTATCCTGGCAGAGGATGTATGGTTTCTTTTCCTCCATAGAAAAAGAAAAGTCCTTTTCTCTCTTCTTCTCTCGCATGTTGTTGCCTTCCTTACCTTCCTGCCCTACCTTCCCACGGCTATCCACAGGTTTCTCTCGCTTCCCAGGATTCCGGTAAACGTTACTCCCGAATATCATATACTCTCCTTCTTTTACGCTCCCGTGCATCTTGCCTTTGGAGAAGTGCTTCCCTTCCCTGCTTACTATATTTTCCTGCTTTTCCTGTTTCTTTCCAGCATTATTTTCCTGCCCTTTTTCCAGCAACCCCGAAAGGAGGACTGGCTTTATTTTATTACTCTCTTTTTCCCTCTTACCGTTTCTGCCTTTCTCCCGGTAAAATCACACCTCTTCGAAGCAAAACACATAATTTTTTCCCTTCCTCCCTTACTCATCCTTGTTTCCAATGGCCTGGGAGCTATGCAGAAAAGATTCGTGCCCTTTTTTCTTTCCCTTTTCCTTTTCGGAAACCTGGTGAGTTACGGTTTCTACCGCTCTGAACATTTCCAGAAAGAACACTGGAAGGCGGCGGTAAGCTGGGTGGAAAAGAGAGAAGAAAGGGGTTCCGTGGTGCTGCTGGACCCTGACTTTGTTGGTTATCCCTTTGATTTTTACTACCCGGGGAAAATGAAAAGGTGGGGATACCAGGGGAAAATCCCTGTGGCTGAAAGGATATTTCTGGTGCAGGACAAAAGCCTGGTCTCCTATCCTTCTTCTACCTTACCGGAGGAGCTGGGGAAAAAATACCTGCGGGTGGAGGAAAAAATGTTTCCCGGTTACCAGGGGCTTATAACAATTACCCTATGGAAGAAAAAATAGTAAAAGTTGCGGAGGGAGGAGAGAGAATCGATGTCTACCTGCGGGAAAAGATAGGCGTCTCACGCGCTCTTATCCAGGAATGGATAAAAGAGGGACAGGTAAGAATCGAGGGCAAGCAGCTTTCTCCTCATTACCGCCTAAAAGCAGGTGAAACCATAAGAACTTCCATTCCTCCCCCACCGCCTCCCCTGCAGCCAGAACCCATACCCCTGAGGATAATATACCAGGACTCCCAGGTTGCCGTAATAGACAAACCAGCCGGCTTAATCACCCACCCGGCAGGCAGGAGAAGGAAGGGGACACTTGTAAACGCATTGCTCCATTACTTTCCCGATTCCCTCTCCTGTATAGGAG
>JAADFP010000106.1 GCA_013152825.1 Caldisericota bacterium
CTGGAATAAACTTTTTACTACTTATTTTATATTTACCGGACTTTTATCCGGGCTGAGATTTCTCGAAACAGAGCAGAGAAACTTTCTTATACTCTCTGGTTTAACGTGGGGACTCTCTTTGCTTTCCCACCAGTTCGCTTTCTTTTACTTTATCCCTTTTCTAATTTTTCTTTTCCTGCAAAAAAATAAAAATGACTTCGTGGCAAAATCGCTGTTTATTCTGGTGCTATTACTTGAACTTTTCCCCTGGTACTCCTGGGCCATAGCAAAATTTGGTTGGAAGACCACGTTTATAGAAAATCCTGCTGTGACTATGGCTTATAAAACTTTACCTAAATGGTTAGGAGTGAGAATTTGGACGTTTTTGTCTACTAACATACCGCTTCTCTTTGTCTATTCTTTACGCAGATGGTTACGTGGATTATCGCCTGCTGCAGGAATGTACAATGGGTATCTTGCATTCTATACTGACTGTATCCCAGGATTTATAGGGATAAGTTTAATTATTACACTTCTTATTCTATTGCTAAAAAGGAAATTAAAAATGGATGTACCTTATAAAAATTTTCTCTATCTCCTAATTCTGGCAGGGATAGGAGGAAGTATTCTCACGCAACCTTATGACTACCTACAAGGAAGTCTACACACAGGTATGTTACCTGCTATGCTTATTTTACTTTCTTTGTGTCTAAACATTATCTTAACCTCGGATTTTAAAAAGAATCTTTGGATGTCTTTACTTGTAGGAGAGTTCTTTATTGCTCTATGGTCAGTCCCTTTGATTCTTCCCTTTGTTAAAGATGCTAACTTAGAGCTTAAAGTCGAACATCATCTATTATTTCTCTATGACCTGAGTCAAAGTTACCATTACTATATAATGGGACTGATTTTAATTTTACAGGGAGTAGTTATTTACCTGGTGTACAAGACAATAAAAAAGAGACATGATTTCTATTATAATTCCTGCACGTAATGAGGAAGAAACCATCGTTTCTACCTTGTTAAACGTAATTGAACATTTAAGAGCTCTACCTTACGAAATCATTGTGGTCAATGACCATTCTTCGGACAAGACCGTAGAGGTGGTTAAAAATATATCTCTTGAATATACCCAGGTGAGACTTATCACAAACAATTTTTCTCCCGGCCTGGCAGGAACTCTAAAAAAAGGGTTCTCTGAAGCTATGGGAGAAGTAGTAGTTCCCGTGATGGCAGATTTGTGTGACGATCCCGAAACAATACGAAAGATGTATGAAAAAATAAGAGAAGGTTATGACGTGGTGTGTGGTTCCCGGTATATGAAAGGAGGAGGGAGGGAAGGTGGGCCCTTTTTGAAAGGGGTCCTTTCCAGGTGGGTGGGGAAAACCACCAGATTTTTTACTGGCATTCCTACCCACGATGCCACTAATGCTTTCAAAATGTATCGAAAGGAAACAATAGCCAATCTCAAAATAGAAAGCAAAGGGTTTGAAATATTCCTGGAAATTCCCCTCAAACTGTACTTCCAGGGTTGCAGAATTACCGAGGTTCCTACTGTCTGGAGAGCTCGCAGCAAAGGTAAGTCAAAGTTTTCTTCCTGGCAGACACTTATCCCTTATTTAAAATGGCTCACCTGGGGATTCTCCAGAAGACTTTTAGAATTGGGAGAGAAATGAAAAAATGATTTCTGGCAGCGGCGATTTATTATTCCCTTTGTTGTTTTTCTCTTTACGCTTGCTCTCACAGTCACAAATGAAGATAGCGGCGATTTAATCATTTTCTCTTACGTCCTGGGTATTCCCCATCTACCCGGTTATCCTCTCTATACCAGGCTGGGCAAGCTCTTTACCTACATCCCTATCTTTGTTTTTCCCGGGGAGAAATTTCCCGATGGGGAAGAAGTGAAAGGATTTGTCCAGGAAACGATAGAGAAAAGGTATCTGCCGGAAACCATTGGTTACATGATAATTGAGTCAATAATAGGAAAGAATCTGCCCAAATTTCCTGTGTGTTCCAACCTGGTATTTCTCCAGAGAAAATTTGGTTTTCGGCTCTTCCTCCTATTTACCAGGTTCTCCCGAAATAACTGCCACCATTTCTCCTCTTCTTTTCTCAGGGTTATCTGCTAAGACCTTGAGTACTTCGCTTATCTTGCCCCGGATGACTTCTTCGAAAACCTTGGTAATCTCTCTGGCCAGAGTCATAGGGCGGTCTCCCAGAATTTCTTTTATATCCAGGAGGCTCTTTTCTACCCGGTGGGGGGAAACGTAAAAAATTAATGTGGCATGGCAATCTTTTAATTTTTTCAGCTTTCTGCGCCTCATTTTCCCCGTGGAGGGAAGGAACCCGCCAAAGTGAAATTCCTGCGTGGACAGGCCAGAAATGGTAAGAGCGGAAAGAAAGGCTGAAGCACCGGGGATAGGTTTAACTTCTATACCTTCTTCTATGGCTCTTTTTACCAGCATGTATCCGGGATCCGAGATCCCCGGCGTACCTGCTTCCGAGACCAGGGCCAGGGCTTGGCCTTCTTTCAGGTAGCGTATTACCTGGGGGATACGCGATTTAGCATTGTAAGAGTAGAAACTTAGAAGTTTTTTCCCTTTTATCTGGTGATAGGTAAGCAGTTTACGCGTGGTGCGTGTATCCTCTGCCAGAATCAGGTCACTCTCTCGTAGAACCTCAAGAGCTCTTAGTGTTATATCCTGCAGGTTGCCAATAGGAGTACTTACTAAATGAAGTATCCCTTTTGTCAAAGCACCCTCCTCTATGTCTCCCTCTCCTGCATTCTCCTTCTGTCATTCCTGCGGAAGCAGGAATCTATACCTGGGAGACACATAATATTGCTTTTCATCCTCACTTTCCTGGATACCCGCTTTCGCAGGTATGACAGGTAGGGCTGGCATTGAAGTAAACTCTAAACAACAAATCCCAAACACTAAATAAATCACAAATCATAATTATCAAACCCCAAACAAACTCCAATACCTAAAATCCAAGCTAATTACCAAGTAGCCAGGAAACTCATTTGTTTACTACTGCCATCTACTCATCCCTAAACCAACCTAAAGTCTAAGGTCTATGGTCTAAAGTCTTTTCTGGATGCCGATGTAAATCGGGACAGGCAGGCTGACAGGCGGACGCTACTAACTACCCTCCCTCTCTAAGGGCTAAAGTCTTTTATCTCACTCTCAACGGCGGCGGCGATTTCGTTGGTAGGAGGGGGCCTCTACGATTTTCCCGAAAATCATTCTTCCTGCAGAGGTCTGGAGTACACTGGTAACTTCTACCCCTACCTCTTCTCCCATGAAATGTTTTCCATCATCCACCACCACCATGGTTCCATCCTCGAGATATCCCACTCCCTGGGTGTGTTCTTTCCCTTCCTTTACAATTCTTACTTTGATTATTTCGTTGGGTAGGATAACCGGTTTCAGAGCACTGGCCAGCTCATTTATATTCAGACATTCCACGTTCTCTAACTTGGCTACCTTGTTAAGGTTATAGTCGTTGGTAATTATCTTGGCGTTCAATTCCTTCCCCATTTCAATAAGTTTATCATCCACCTTGGGTATGTTCGGGTAATCCAGGTCTTCTATAATCACCCCCACTTTTGAGCTTTTCTGCATGCGGGCAAGAATATCCAGGCCTCTTCTTCCCCGCGCGCGCCTTAATGGATCTGAAGAATCAGCAATGTGCTGTAGTTCTGCCAGGACAAAGCGAGGGATTATCAGAGTTCCTTCCAGGAATCCACTCTCTGCTACATCAACTATCCTTCCGTCAATTATGGCGCTGGTGTCTAAAAGTTTTAATTTTTTCTCTCCCTTAACTATATCCAGCTGAGGGAAAAACACCTTAAACACCTTGAATTCATCCCTTTTTCTCCAGGCTACTATCATGCCCAGGTAGCCCAGAGAAAGCGCTATTCCCACCCGAAGGAATAGGGAGATACGCTGGTCAAAGGGGAAGGTGACAATACTCTGGGTAATCAGATTGGCCATTAGAAGGCCCAACAACAAACCAAGTCCTCCAGCAATTATTCCCTTGGCAGGTACTTTCTTTAAACAATGCTCAATACCCAGCACCACTATGGCTGCTCCCAATCCTATAAGTGCCCCAGTTATCTGGATACGCTGGGAAATTGCCCAGCCAAAAGACATCTGATATCCAATTGTCACCACGGAAATCAGAAATAATATCCTCATCAACTTAATGCCCATCTTTCACCTCTACCCTTTCTTTTTTATATTTTTCTCACCAAATAAAATCCTTCTGCATTCGTTTAAATCTTTTACTCTAATTATCTCAATTTTGGAGGGTTTTTTCATCTTTTCTCCTCCATGGGGAACCATAAATCGTTTAAACCCCAGGCTTTCCGCTTCTTTTATTCGCTTTTCTAGGAAAGAAACTGGTCTTACCTCTCCTCCCAGTCCTACCTCTCCCACAATCAACGTGTCAGGAATCCGTTTGTTTTTTATACTGGAGATAATTGCCATAGCCAGCCCCAGATCAGAGGCTGTTTCCCAGACCTTAATCCCTCCCACCACGTTTAAAAAAAGATCGTAGCGAAATAAAGGAAGGGACAATCTCTTTTCCAGAACGGCCAGAAGTAAGATTACCCGGTTGGTATCCATACCGTTTACCACTCTCCGGGGAGGGAAGAAAGAGGAGGAAGTTAAGAGCACCTGTATCTCCACCAGTATCACCCGGCTGCCTTCCATCAGGGGCACCACCACTGAGCCAGAAGTTTCCTCCCGGGTAGAAAGAAAGCGGAGGGAAGGATTTCTCACTTCCTGGAAACCTTTCTCTGTCATCTCGAATACTCCTACCTCGTTAACCGAACCAAACCTATTCTTATTGCTTCTTAATATACGGTAAAACCCCCTTTTTTCTCCCTCCATGTAAAGCACTACGTCTACCATGTGTTCCAGGATGCGGGGACCGGCAATGGTTCCTTCCTTGGTTACCTGTCCAATGAGAAAAAGCACATTCCCGCTTCTCTTGGTTTCCTGGATAAGGCGTGCAGCACATTCCCGCACCTGGGTTACACTCCCTGCAGAAGAGTCAATCTCGGGATGAAAAACTGCCTGGATGGAATCTATTATCAACCATTCCGGTTTAATCTCCTGGGAATGGCGGAGAATGTTCTCCAGGTTTATCTCTGAAAGCAACGAAATTTTGTCAGAAAATATTCCCAGTCTGCGAGCCCGCAGGGCAATCTGAGCATTGGATTCCTCGCCACTTACATAAAGTACCCTGGCTCCTGAGGCATGGGCAGCCTGGAGCAGGAGGGTGGATTTACCGATACCCGGCTCTCCTCCCAGGAGAATGGTGGAGCCAGGCACTACCCC
>JAADFP010000107.1 GCA_013152825.1 Caldisericota bacterium
TTAAAATGCCTTCCCTATCAAGAACCCCGGCATTTATACAGCGGCAATCCGATTACTTAAAAACTTTCTTCCTGGGATTATTCCTGGGAAATGCCGGGGTGGGATGCCCTAACCCCATTACCTACCTCATTCTTATTGCTGCAGCTGGCAGTGGAAGTTTGAGCACGGGTGCTTTTTACATGGGAGTGAACGGATTAGGAAGAGTTTTACCGCTACTTTTCTTCTCTGTTCTGGGGATAGTAGGGGTTAATGCTACCGGAGCATTGATCAGGAAGAAAAAGTTAGTGGATAATATCACTGGCTGGGCACTAATTTTGATAGCCTCTTTTATTATCCTGAATGGTGCTTTTGGTCACCTCTGGTATGAGGGATCCATTGTGCACGTAGGAATGAATAGGTTCTTTGCCAGTATGGGGGGAACCCGCCTGGCCGGCCGAGGCGGAGATACCCACTCAACAGATTGAAACCAAGGTCCCCTTTATAGAATATGCCGGCTGGTTAAACCTGTTTGTGCCCATATTTATTCTGGTATGGTATTTCCTGAGAAAAAGAAAGGAGATGAGCCGTCGTACATTTGTAATTCTCTTGATTATATTTATAATCTGGGGCTTGGCTTTATTTAACTTTAAAGGAGGGATGTGATTATGATAGAGACTAAAAAGGTTCCGGTTGATGGAATGCACTGCGGAAGCTGTGCTATTAGTATTGAAATGATTTTTAAAAACCAGGAAGGAGTAAAATCCGTCTCGGTAAGTTTTGATAATAAAGAAGCTGTTATCGAATACGATCCCGAGAAAATAAATTTGTCAACATTATCCGAAAGTATAAGTCCGCTGGGATATACCCTGCGGCTTTCGGATTAAGAAAAAAAGGAGGTCAGTTATGATACAGGTACAAGTTTTAACCAGCCCCACCTGCGGAGAATGCGCCAGGGCAAAGCAGATTTTAGAGGAGCTCAAACCTCAATACCCGGAAATGCAGGTGCAGGAAGTGGATATGGCTACACCAGAAGGACAGGAGATGATTTCCAAGTACATGATTATGTCCTCGCCAGGCATTATCATCAACGGAGAATTATTCTCTACCGGTGCCCTGGATAAGCAAAAATTTATTGAGAAGCTAAATAGCATGAAGTAAGAGGGTAGTAGGGGAGTAGTTAGTAGCGCCCGCCTGTCCCGATATCTCCGCCTGCTCCCAGAGGGCGGGCAGGAGTAGCGAGGGGAGGGGGAGTAGAGGATTCAGGATACGTTTTAGACTTTAGACTGTTTCTCCTGAACTTCAAATGATCCAGAAAGATTACATTCCGCGAGGTTACACACCACTACCCTTGAATACCCCTGGGGGGTATGATATAATAGGAAAATGGAGGTGATTTATCATGGCAGGTAAAAGAGTGATTTTACCGGTACAGGGCATGACCTGTGCCAGTTGCGCAAATAAGGTAGAGGCAGCCCTTAAAAAAGTGGAAGGAGTAGAGAATGCCAATGTCAACCTGGCCACGGAAAGGGCTACGGTGGAATTGGCCTCGGATAAAGTCAACCTGGATACTTTAATTTCTGCCGTAAAAACAACGGGCTACGAAGTCTCTTCCGAAACAATATCTCTCCCTGTAAAAGGCATGACTTGTGCCAGTTGTGCAAACAAGGTAGAAGTAGCTCTCAAAAAAGTAGAAGGAGTGCTTTCTGCTAGTGTAAATCTGGCGACAGAGAAAGCTTCTATAACTTATATCCCCGGAGTAACTACTATAAATAATCTCCAACAGGCGGTAGCTAATGTAGGATACGAATTGGTCGAGGAAAAACCGGGAGAAGGAAAAGAGAAGGAAGAAGAGGAAGAAGAAAGGAAAATGCGCATTGCCCGCTTCCGCATGTGGGCTGCCTGGGGATTTACTGTTCCCATTATCATCTGGATGTTCGCAGAAATGCTCTTTGGTGTGGTATGGCCTAATGCTACCATATATAACTCAGGGCTAATTCTACTTTCTGTCCCGGTACTTTTCTGGTTAGGAAGGCATACTTATAAAAGCGCCCTAGTAGCAATCCGTCACGGTCATGCCAACATGGATACGCTCATTGCCCTGGGTACAGGCGTCTCTTTTCTTACTGGTCCTCCCTCTTTCTTCTTCCCTGTGGCCAATTATGCAGGCGTTTCTGCCATGATTATGGCTTTCCACCTTACTGGACGCTACGTGGAAGAAAAAGCAAAAGGACATGCCTCTCAAGCAATTCGTAAGCTTCTGGAACTGGGAGCAAAAACTGCCCGCATCCTGGTAGAAGGAAGAGAAGTGGAAGTTCCCATTGAAAAAGTTCAGGTAGGCGATGTAATGGTAGTAAGACCCGGAGAAAAGATACCCACTGACGGTATCATTGTAGAGGGCGAAAGTGCAGTGGATGAATCCATGGCCACGGGAGAATCCATGCCAGTAAATAAAAAACCGGGAGACGAAGCTATTGGTGCTACAGTTAACCAGGAAGGGCTCCTGAAAATTAAAGCCACCCGGGTAGGGAAAGACACATTTCTCTCCCAGGTAATTAAAATGGTAGAAGAATGCCAGGGTTCAAAAGTGCCTATCCAGGAATTCGCGGATAAAGTAACTGGTGTATTTGTTCCTGTAGTATTGGGTATAGCAGTGGTTACCTTTCTTTCCTGGATTTTCTTTCCCCAGGCAATGCGCTCCCTGGTACAGATTGGTGCATTTCTTCCCTGGGTAAACGCTAACCTGACTATTATCACCCTGGCTATCGTCTCCACAGTAGCAGTGCTGGTTATTGCCTGTCCCTGTGCTCTGGGATTGGCCACCCCTACAGCTCTTATGGTAGGAAGCGGCATGGGAGCAGAACATGGCATCCTTATTCGCTCGGGAGAAGCAATCCAGACACTGAAAGATGTAAAAATAGTGGTGTTTGATAAAACCGGGACCATTACCAAGGGTAAACCAGAAGTTACCGATATTATTGCTACCAATGGCTTCCAGGAAAAAGAAGTACTTCAGCTTGCTGCCACGGTGGAACAGGGGAGTGAGCATCCCCTGGGGAAAGCAATCGTGGAAAGAGCAGAAAAAGAAGGAATAAAAATAGACAAGATAGAGGAATTCCAGGCTATTCGGGGCAAGGGAGTAATTGCCTCGGTAAAGGAGAAAAGGATTTTAGTGGGTTCCAGGCTTCTCATGCAAGAGTATGGGTTAGACCCCGCACCCCTGGAAGCAGAGTTGCAGCGCTTAGAGAAAGAAGCAAAGACCGCCATGCTGGTGGCACAGGATAATACACTGTCAGGAATAGTGGCAGTAGCCGACACTCTGAAGGAAGATTCCCTCAACACCATTGAAGAGTTACACAGAATGGGTATCAAAACAGCAATGATAACCGGGGATAACCAACGCACTGCAGAAGCTATTGCCCGTAAGGTGGGTATAGATTATGTGCTGGCAGAGGTATTGCCGGATGGGAAAATGGAGGAAATTCAGAAGCTGCAGAAAGAGTTTGATATAGTAGCTATGGTAGGAGATGGGATGAATGATGCCCCGGCCCTTACCCAGGCAAATGTAGGTATTGCTATTGGCACAGGCACAGATATTGCCATAGAAGCCTCAGATGTTACCCTGGTTAGCGGCAACCTGGCCGGCGTGGTAAGTGCCATTAGGCTGAGCAGGGCTACCTTCCGCAAGATAAAGCAGAACCTCTTCTGGGCATTCTTCTACAACACAGTAATGATTCCCACTGCCGTGGTGGGCTGGATGCATCCCGTACTGGCAGAGATAGCCATGGCCACCAGTTCTGTAACCGTGGTGGCTAATGCTAATTCCCTGCGCAGGGCAAGGATTAAGTTTTAGCATTAAATGATATTTTAATAACTGGGTCAGAATCGCGGGTAATGGAAGCGCGGTATTGTGTCTTGGTCTCTGCTTAAACAGCATGGTTTTCCCGAATTATGCAGGCAGTATTTTTGCTTATAGTAAGTTGCAAGCGTTTTATCTTTCCTCCGGAAACTTCATATTTTCACTGCCTGTTGCCTCTTCCCACTCCTCATTCTTTTCAGTATCCATGCCCAGAGCTTCTGCCTGTAGAGCAATTTCTACTCCTTTTGTCGGTTATTTACATAAAGAATAAGCAATCCACTTCCCTTATC
>JAADFP010000108.1 GCA_013152825.1 Caldisericota bacterium
CTATAAAAGAATGGGAAGAATCTCTGCGCATAGAGCCCAACCAGGTGATGGTGGAAGAACTCTTGAGAGGGGTGAAGAAGGAAGAGGAGGAAGGGGAATAATAGACATTAGACTGTAGACTTTAGACTATAGACTGGGAGGATGGTTGGTAGCGAGTAGATAGTAGTGAGGGGAGACACAGGATACAGGAAAACCAGCCCTACCTGTCATACCCGCGAAAGCGGGTATCCAGAGATGGGAAAGATACAGGATATATGATGCAGGATGTGGATTCCTGCTTTCGCAGGAATGACGAGAGGGGCAGAGCGGTAAATAGTAAACGGTAAGTCAATTTCCTGGTAAAAAGTTTTGGGCTTGTGGTTTTGAGGTTATTTAAAGTTTTGTCCCGAAGCCAGTTTATCCCGACGCACCTGCCCACTCCCCGAGGTTTATCGGGAGGTGCAACTGGCAACTTACAACTGCAGCTTTGCCGGGGTAGGTCGGCATAAGGTTTTGGTGCTTCTATGTTACAGGATAAATCTATTATAGTATTTCCTACTTCCTGGGGTTTTTTTGAGTTGGTCCTGACACCGGGGGGAGTATATTCGCTAAAAATGGTGGAAAACCGAAGGGGGAATAACTCATCACATATTATCTCGGAGAGAATAAGGCTTTACCTGGATGGGATGCGAGACGACTTTCATGACATAGAGATAGATTGGGCAGGCTATTCCCCGGAAGAAAAGAGGGTGCTTGAAACTGCCAGGAGAATTCCCTACGGGAAAACCCGAAGTTATCGCTGGCTGGCTGAAGAAAGCGGCTTCCCCAACAAATGGCGCTGGGTGGGGCAGGTTCTGGCAAAAAACAGGATTCCTCTTATTATCCCCTGCCATCGAGTGGTAAGAAGTAACGGAGAAATAGGTGGGTTTTCCTGGGGAAAAAACTGGAAGAAAAAACTCTTGGAGTTAGAACACAACCCATTTCTTTAACTCAAGTTTGACAGTTGTAATTCACAATACTGGTACAGCAGGTTGATTTAGGTGATTGTCCTAAATGCGGACGTTCACTGCGAATATTTACCCATAAGGCTCTCTTAAACAATTTTCAACTATCATCTTTTAGCTCTTTTATGAAATTTTCTGCTTAGTTCCTTTCCTGATAAATATGGATAATTTTCTCTCCTTTTTCCTCACTATTTGTGTCTATGGCAAAATAGTTATAAAATAACTTGAGCTGTCCTTCCTTCCGTCTCAATACCACTAACTAAAAACCGCCTTGCTTTTCTGCATACTCTCACTCTGTTTCTAAATACCTTTCCATTCCTTCTCGGGTATGCCCCCTATCACTTCTCATATCTTTTTTGCAGAGAATGCTTTTCTTTTTGCTTTCACCTCCTGGATGAAGGCTTTTTATTTCCTCCCGCCTAAGTTTACCAGAGGCTTACACCAGAATTTAATAGGACCTAATGAGATTTTGGGGCTGTAGCAAATATTACCCTCTCTAAAGAAAATTGCGCTTTTCTCTTTTCTTCCATCTTCCTCTTTTCCCATATATTATATGGAGAAATCATTGCATAAACATTACTACATCATTTTGGGCTCTGTACAGACCTGCCTCGCTTCAGTGTTGTGGCTTTGTTTCTTTAAAAAGGCAGAATTATCCCTTAACTGTCAAATTTGAGTTTAAGTTCTCCAGGCTTATTTTCACGCTTTCAAATGGATCAATCTGGCAGATGTCCTGTTCCACCAGGAGGGCTTCACAGGGTGAGCCTTTGATTGCCTGGAATATTCTTTCCCAGTTAAGGTTCCCTTCCCCTATGGGAAGCATAATTTGTTGATTGTCCTTTATCCCCATATCTTTGATGTGAAGGAGGATTAGTCTGTCTTTTAGTTTTTCACACCAGTAGGCAGGGTCACCGCCGCCGTATTGTACCCAGTAGGTATCTATTTCTGCCAGGAGATATTCGGATTCTTCAAATAATATTTCTATTCCCAGCTTATCCCCGTATTTTTCAAATTCTATACCATGATTGTGATAGGCGAGTTTGATCCCCTCTTTTTGCAGGATTTCAGCAACCCGGTCCAGCTCTTTTGCTACCTTTTTGTATCCTTCCTTATTATGTAAATCCATAGAAAGACCAGGGCATACTGCAATAGAAGCTCCTAATATTTTGTGCTTCTCAATAACCTCATCTATGTTTTCTATAAGCTCCTGATAAGATATATGGGTAGAAGTTCCTTGCAAATTTTCTCTGTCCAGAATATCTCTTAATTCCTGGGGGTCAATGGGGCCTAATGCGGATATTTGCACTATTCTGTATCCAATTTCACTTACTTTGTGCAGAGTGCGGGAAATATCTTCCGGTGTTTTGAGGTAGTCACGCAGGGTAAAAAGCTGTAAGCCTACTTTGTTATCCATTTTTCTCTTCTCCTTTCTTGGTTGTGGATGTCCCTTTTCCATTTTTACCTTCTTTTTTTTTATAATCAGTAATATAGAACCCACTGCCTTTGAATATTAGCCCTGCTCCTCCGCTAATTAACTTTCTTACCTTCCCACCGCAACGAGGGCATTCTTTTATAGGATCTTCATTGATTCCCTGAAACTTCTCAAACGCGTATTCACAACTCTCGCAAAGATACTCGTATGTAGGCATTTTGTCTCTCCTTTTGAATATTTGATTTCCGGTTACTTGTTCTTCTCTAAAAACTCTTTTACCTTTTCCTTCTTAAAAATTGACTCTCTATTACTACTGCTTCTTTTTTGGGGAGCAGTTTCTTCTATTACTGTCTCTCTACCTTCTTCCTCTGCTGTCTTCTTCAACAATTCTTTTATCTCTTTTTCCTTTTCCAGAGGAGCATATTTTAGAGCTTCCTTGAATTTCTTTTCTGCTTCTTTCAGGTATCCTGCCTCAAGATACTTTTTGCCTTCGGCAATAGTATCGTCCAGGATAAGGGTCTGTTTTTCCCTTACGGCTTTCATCTCCTGATGGCTGAGGCGGGAAGAATTTTTAGGGGTGATAACGCGGGGAGTAACAAATACTACTAAATCACCTTTTTGTTTGCGTTTTACTTTGTGTCGGAATAGAGCTCCCATAAGAGGGATGTCTCCCAGGAAGGGTACTTTTTTCAGGTCATATCGCATCCAGTTTTGCATAAGTCCGGCAATTACGATAGTGGTGCCGTCTTTTACCGAGACACGAGTAGTGGTCTCACGGGTATGCATAATTGGGATAGTGGTGGTGATACCTTCTTCTGGCTGATATTCAAAGTAATCTACTACCTCGGTAACCTTAGGATGCAGTATAATATCAATGGAGCCATCAGGTTTTACTATAGGGGTTACTTCTAGCTTGACGCCTGCTTCTTTAAATTTCACTTCTTCTTTTCTGGTAGTCTTTGCCGTATCTCCCTCGCCCGTTTCTTCTACAGTTACTTCAATATAGGGAATCTCTACCATCTCGTTGACCTCTGCTTTGGTTCCACTGGAGGTGGTAACGCGAGGAGCAGAGAGCAGGTCTATTTTTCCCTCTTTTTCCATTGCCTGCAGAGTAACTGCCAGGTAGTGATCAGTGCCTATGGGGTTTCCTTGAATATTAACATTAAAGATATCACCTGCTTCCGGGGTGCCTCTTAGGCCGGTGCTGGTGATACCAATGTAAGCATTATCAAATTCGTTTAGATTTTTCCACCAATCCCAGGTAAAGCCTAATTCCTTGTGTATTGTGTATATCTACCTGGGCATTTACAAACTTTGCCTCTATTAAAACCTGGGGCAAAGGTTTATCGATTTGGGCTACCAGGCTTTCTATCCTTTTTAGATTATCAGGCATGTCCTTTACCAGAATCTTGTCAGAGTATTCCACTCCTTTGTTGGTAAAGAGCTCTGCACTTCCGTGTTCAGAAAGAAGTTTCTGGATATGCGGAAGGGCCGAAGAAGCATCGATACTTTGCAGTGTAATAACCTTGCTTACCAATTTTTGCGGGTTGAAAGAAGAATCAATGACTTTCTCTTTTTCCGTGCTCTTGGGCATGGATATCACCCTGATTATATTCCCCTCTTCTACGTAATCAAAGCCATTCACATTCAATATTACTTTAAGGGCCTTTTCCGGAGTTACGTCGTGAAAGCTTACTGTTACGTTTCCCTGCACCTGGTCCCCTGCAATAATATTCATATTGTACTGGTTGGAGAACATCCTCAGGATATCTCGCAGGTCAGCACCCTTAAGATCCAGTGAAATTTTCTCTTCCTGAGAAAATAATGCCAAAGAGTAAAAAGTAAAGATGAATAAGATGAATACAAATTTTATCTTTTTCTCCATAACCTACCCCCTCTTACTTATAAACGCATTATATCATTGAAATACTATAATTTTCAAAGAGTTGCCATATATTGCCCAGGGGGTGAGACCTCTTAGAGACAAAGTCGGAGGGTTGGTCGATGATAGTTGCTCTGAGAGATCCGCCTGCTCTTCTCGATATAAAGTAGGGGGTAAACCTAAAACCCAAAACAACGAACCCAAGACTTTCTCCCAGGGTACCAGGACTACCAGGATACTAAGAAACCAGGATTACCAGGCTACCCACTCACTGCTTACTGTTCACTACCTGCTCCCCTCTCCCTCATCATCAAGTACAACCGAAAGAAAGGGTGCAGCCAGAGGCTAAGCAGGGAAACAGAGAGAGAACAGAGGATAGGAAAGGGATAAAGAAACTGGGAGAGCTTAAAGAATATATTCCTTCTCCCTTTCAATTCCTCTAACCTTCCCAGGTAGTCCTTATTCCCCCACTTTCTATCCCAATAGGGAGAAAAATCTCCCTTGGTTATAATCTTATTACCTTTCTTAAAAATTATGAGAAATCAGCCTTCCCTGCGGTCCCCTGAAAACCACAATCTCCCCTATCCTGGTCCTGGCTAAAGGCACCCACCTTACCTTTGCCTTATCGCCCGGCATAATAAAGGGAAACATACTTCTTCCTTCCAGGTTAAGGTCTATATGCCTCCCTGCTTTGAGTACCTCCTGGTAAATTCTTATCCGATCTAAATTCTTCCTTCCCATAATTTGAAATATTTCCCAAATTCCTCGCCATACCTCCGGGCAATGGCAGGAGAATAAATAATCAGGATATTTTCATTATTCCTTTTGAAAGCAGAGTAGGAAAGATTAAGGGACCCTGTGATTACAATCTTGCGGTCAATAATTACAAACTTGCTGTGCCAGCGGGAAGCATAGTTTCTATCCTCTATCACCTTTAAGCCCGCAAGTTTCATCAACTGGCAGGGAGAAGACTGCCTGCTTTCATAATAATCCACTATCCCCTTAACCTCCGCTCCTTTCGCCTGCTTTCTCAAAATACACTTTGCCAGCTCCTTATGGGTAAAAGAGAATTGTGAAAAATATATACTTTCTTTTGCTCCTTCCAATAATTCTTTCACCCTGAAAAAAGTCTCTTTCCCCGGCGTGAAATAATTTTCTACCTTTATCCCGGAGATATACACTGTATTATTATAACCTTTTCTACTCTTTCTATTTTCTAGATGGGCAAACTCCTGAAGATAATTTTCCGCCAGCTTCTCGGAATCCAGTAAAATCAGGTCGTTGAATTGATAAGGAGATGCTCCCGGATTGTAAGAACCGGTAAGGACTTTTTTCTTATCCATTACCAGGAACTTATGGTGCATGAGGGATTTCTTCTTGTCTATCCTGGCCATGTTTTCGTTATGCAACCTGGGATAGAAACTAAAAGGAGCATAAGCGTTGTCTTCTTCCACTAAAATGCTTACCTTAACCCCTCTGCGTCTGGCTTTTATCAGCGCTTCTCCTACCTTACCTCTTACTATGTAGAGGGCCCCTGTAATTTCTTCCCTGGCCTCTTTAATCTCCCTTATTAAAATGTCCTCCAGGTTCCTATGCGGAGAAAGAAAAACTTCTATCCCTTCTCCCCGCAATTCAGAGAGAATAAGCAAACTTAGAAATAGTAAGATAAATTTTCTCATTTTTTACCCTTAAAAACATCGGTCCTTCCCGTGCCAGGTTAAAACCATAGCCTTTCCGGTTAGAGCGATAAGGAGAAACAGGATAACCAGCTTTCCCTCTTACAATTTTCACTTTGCCGGGAGAGAGAATTACCTCTCCTCCCGGAATTTTCTGGAAAATCCACAGGGAGCTTCCTCTGCGTTTCCAGGCGGGAAGAACCAAATCATCCTGTATAAGTTGTGCTTTTATACTATTCTTCACATAGGGCAGTAAACCTCCGGGAGGGAGAAAAACATTTTTTACTTTCCAGCCTCTTTGCACTATCTCTCCTGCCAGGATATTTTCCCAGTTGCTCTGCGAAAGGATAATGTAATCTATCCTTTTCCCGGCCAGGTATTTCAAAAGGTGTGCCTCGTCACCCTTTCGCCACTTCCGCACGGCTATGTACAGAAAATTTTTCCCTTTCTCTGGAAAAAGAGCAACGTATCCCTTCCCCAGGGGATATAGAGAAACTTTCGGCAAAGGAGAAATAATAGAGCTTAAGATAAGTGGTAAAAATACAAGACAACTTCTCCTTCCCATTCTGGGAAGCAAGAGATAAAAAAGGTAGATAGTTATAACCATCCCCAGGGGAATAAATACCGGGGAAAAGAATCCGGCTATTTTTATCCTTTCCAGGCTTTGCAAGGTAAATTTCAACATCATGGTTAGCGGGAAAACAACCAGCTTATCCGTACTTCCCGGCACCAGAGTAAAAAACGGGATAAGCAGCCCGCCTCCCAGCAAAAGAGGAAGCAGTGGAAAGAAAAGAAAATTCCAGAAAAAGCCAAATATGCTTACATAGTGGAAATGGTAAGCCACCAGGGGCATAGCAGAAATTTGTGCTAATAGAGTAACTGTTACTATCCGTTTTAAAAATAGGGGTTTAAGGGTGAGTTTAGATTCCAGGAAAGGAGCCAGATATACAATAAAAAAGGTAATCAGGAAAGTAAGTTGAAAACCAGCTGAGAAAAGGTTTGCAGGATTTAAAGCAAGAAGCAACAGACAGGATAGGGAAAGCACGTTCAGAAAGTCTGCTTCTCTTCCTATAACTTTCCCCATAAGATAGACTCCGGCTATGATGCCGGCTCTCAAGCCGGAAGGAGGGAACCCCACTACATAAAGGTAGAAAAAAGTGAAAATCACTGAAAAGAGGGGAGGAAGTCTGGGGTCCAGAGGAAATACCCTGAGCAGGGAATAGAAAAGTAAAACTACAATTCCTACATGAAGCCCGGAAACGGCCAGGAGATGCATAATCCCCCGCTTTAAGAAAAGCTCTCGCATCTGGTAAGGCACTTCCCTCCCCCCAAGGATAAGCCCCTTTAGCATGTCAGAATAAGGCGGGGGAATCTTTTCCTGGAGTAAACGCTTAAATCTTTCTCTGAGATAATAGGATCCCTGCAGAAAATTCGGATAAAAACCCCTCTTCTCCCCCTTATAAATAAAATCCTTTCTCCTTTTAACTGTGAAGAGCGGGTATTTGCTGCCCTGGTAGGAAGCAGATAAAGATAGTTTGCCTTTTAATAAATATTTCTCTCCTACCCGAGGAGAATAGGCAAGAGGAAAATAGATTCTCACTTTTACTTTTTTTCTTATTCGTTCCCACTTCTTAACTTTGAATTTTTCTACCTGAAACAAAAAACTCAGCGAGTTTTCCATCCTTTGCGGAGGAGAAATTACCCATCCTTCCACCCTGGCATATCGAGGTAAAGTCTTGAGAGAAAGAGGCGATAAAAAGGGGTAAGATAAGGTATAAAGAAAGGCAAGAAAGAAAATGAAAAGAAGAACAATGTACTTATAAAACCTTTCCTGTTTGATAAAAAACAAGGAGATGAGAACAAGGGTAAAACCATAGGGAAGTAAGAAGAAAAATTTCCCTGCTAAAATGCCCAGGATAAAGGCAATTACAACGTAGAGAAAGGGTTTTTCCCTCATGAAATCCTATTTTATCCCAAAAGAAAAAACGAGGGCAAATTCTGATGTTTGAATAGACTTTAGGCTATAGACTGGGAGAGTAGTGAGTAGTGAACAGTGAGTAAGTGAGTAGGTGAGTAAGAAACAAGATACAAGATACAATAACCAAGATACAGGATTCCCGCCTGTCCCGATGCCTGCCCTCCCTCCGCCAGCCTGCCCTCTCCCGACATGCGTCGGGGGAGCTGGCAGGTCTCTCGGGGCAACTACCACCGACCAACCCCCCGACTTTGCCTCTAAGAGGTCTCACCCTCTGGGCAAAATACGGCGACTCTTTGAAAATTATAGTATTTCAATGATATAATGCGTTTGTAAGAGGGGGTAGGTTATGGAGAAAAAGATAAAATTTGTATTCATCTTATTCATCTTTACTTTTTACTCTTTGGCATTATTTTCTCAGGAA
>JAADFP010000109.1 GCA_013152825.1 Caldisericota bacterium
GAGCGCATCGCCGACTTATCCACCAACATCTGCGAAGATGTAATCTTCATGGTAGAAGGCAAAACCATCAAACACCACAGGGATGAGGAGGCGGAGAGGGAATAGAAGTATAGTTGTGAGTGGTTAGTTCCACTTCTTCCGACATACGTTGGGATAAACTCCAAATTCCTAAATTCCAAGTTCTCACAATATCCCTGTCTGATTTGCCGATATTCATTTATTCATTGAAACGGGCAGTCCTGTTTCCACAGGTACGACATAGGGGGGCTACTTTGGGCATTTCTCCTCTGTTTTGCTATTTCTGTCCTTCTTTTTGCTGCTCTTGCCTTTCTCTCTTTGTCATTCCTGCGAAAGCAGGAAGACATATCCTTCACGGGAAGAAATGGAGCCTCACCGGCAGATAGACAGGCGTAGGGATAACCAACAAGCTCCAAATCTCAATCTCTAAAACTTCCCAAAAGAAAAAAGGTAAGGTGATATATTATTTACTACCATAATGTTCTGGATGCCAGATTAGTGACGGGAAATGGTCTGCCGGTATTCATCACCCGACAGCTTTTTGCTTTCGCTCCTTTATATCTACTTTTTCTTTCTCACTCAGGGTTTTTCTCTTATCACCGAGAAACTCTCGATAGCCAGAAGATCCCGGATTCACCCGTGGAGTTTTATATATACTCTGTTCTGTTTCAACGTTTCTTTTTTCTTGCTATTCAAATCTTATGCCTTCTCCCTTACTGGAGTAGGAAAAGAATTTCCTATCCATAGCTGTGGGTGAGAGATTTCTGTGTTTCCAGGGCATTCTTCACTCTTTCATAGTTCTTTCTTAGAGTTTCTATCTCTTTTCTTTTGAAGTTTGTATTCTCAAATATTTGGTAAACTACTGCGCCTTCGCATTGCTCGGGAACTGGCAAATCGAGGAGGTAACAGATGGTAGGCACAATATCCGTAAGCCAGACAGTTCTCTGCAACTTGTATCCTTTTTTTATGTTTGGTCCAGATGCTATAAATATACCTTTCATGGAACCTATACTGTACTCTCCTGTAGTAAGCTGTCTCCCGTGTTCTCCCGAGAATTCCGCTCTTATTCCATAGATGACATCCCCTATTAAGTCCCCGTATAGCCCCAGAATTCGAGCATCTTCTTTTTTCAGAGCAAATACTATAGGTTTCTTGCGGGTTACCGGGTCGGTGTAGTCGTACAGAGCATTTATAACTTTCTCTCTTACCTCTTCGTACTCACTTTCCTCCACTATCCCGCTTGGATACTTTCCTTTCAGATTAATATAGACATAAACTGAGAGGAAAGGTATAGCTTTACTCCGGGTTAAATCTATTTTCTTCTCTCCCTCTTCTTCCTTGAAGACTAGTAACCCCTCCTTCTCCAGAATTTCCCCTACATCAAAGTATTTAAAATCTTCTTTCAATCTTCTCTCTGTAGGAACAGCTCCATGGTCAGAGGTTATTATCACCAGGGTCTCATTCTCATTTACTGCTTCGAGTATCCTTCCAATCATTTTATCCAGACTGCTGTAAAATCCATCTTCGATTTTCTGTGCCCGATTGATACTTTCTTCGTTCTCTGTGTCTAGGTGCCGAAAGATATAGTGATAGCTATGGTCAGGGGCATGAGCATGCATGAAGAAGATATCCCATTCCTTATTCTTTAGCAGGTAATGAGCAGATTCCCCCAGCCAGGTATTCTCCAGATTTACTTTTTCCAGATATAGGTCTTCATTACCCCAACCTAAAGCACAGGTATCTTCCATAACTCGAACAGGCAACCCAGGAAGATTCTTCAACTCTTCTCCTATCTCCTCAGGATAAAAGCCTTCTTTGAACTGAGCAATCCCTGTGAAGTAAAGAGAGAATTCTTCTCCATCAGGAGAAAGTTTTATCATTTTTGCCATAAAGACTCCTTCTCTCATTCCTTTTTCAGTGTGGAATTTATCCCACACTTTTTCACTCCATTCTCCTTCCCTGAGAGTAAAAAGAGGAGGGGATTTTTTATCTTTGAAGAGAGATACAGTCTCAAATCCTCTCTTTCCTTTCTTAAGCAGAAGAAAATATTGGTTTGGTTTGACCGCAAAGAGAGAATTTTTCCCACCAAATGAGATTTTCGCTTCCAAGTCTTCTTTCCCAGCCAGAGACTCTTGCCATCCCTCTGCCCTATGAAACTCCACTAACTCAGCCAGAGGAAGCTCTTCTGTGGTGAATAATTGGTGGTCAGAGAGATGATTGAAATAATGCCATAAGTTAATGGGTTTACCTTCCTTGTTCACTCTCCAGTCAATTATATGAAGCCCTGCTCCTCCTATCTGGATAATTTTATCTGTACGTGGAGGCCAGGAAGTAGGATAATTTAGGACTATACTTCTGTATCCTTCCTTAGCCGCACTCTCCCAGAGATATTCTGCCTTTACTTCCTTAGAAGTGAAAGCTTGATGAGCATTCTCAAATAGTGGGTCTTTCCCATCTTCTGGGTTATGAAAGCAAATTATCCCGTGTGTTCCAGGCCAGGCTCCTGTGGCAATGGTAGTCCAGTTAGGAGGAGTGATAGTAGGGTGGGGCACTAAACAGTTTTCTCCCCACACACCTTCCTCTATGAGTTTTTTCATCCGGGGCATTTTTCCTTCTTTTACACATCTTAAAATTGATTTGATGATAGGAGCATCCAGACCAATTACCACTGCTTTTTTTACCTTTTTCATAATTTAACCCTCCCTTTGAAAACCGAGTTCCCGGGATATTTTATCTGCCATCTCTTTAACCAATCTTCCAAACTTTTCTTTCTTTTCCAGGGTAATCCGAAATATGGGACCCGCTATACCCACTACTCCTGCTAACTTTCCTTTATAATCAAAGATGGGAGAAGCTATTCTTCGCACCCCAATTCTTACCTCCTCATCGTCAAAAGCCCAGCCTCTCTTTTTTATTCCCTCCAGTTCTCTTTCCAGAGCCTTGCGTCCAGTGATGGTTTTCTCAGTAAATTTTTTTAACCCCACTTGTTCTAAGAGATTACGTAAGAGTTCCTCTCCTCCAAAAGCAAGCATAACTTTACCTGGAGCAGTGGCATGGAGAGTGGAGTACCGTGAACCAATACGGGCAAAGAGCCGAATTGATTCACTACTCTCCAGTTTATCAATGTAAATAAGAGTTCCTTTTTCCAGTACCGCAAGTTCCACAGTTTCACGGGTTTCCTCCAGGAGTCTTTGCATATAAGGTCGAGCTATCTCCCTGAGTTCCAGAGTATCCAGTATACTACTTCCTATAACCAGGAGAGCACAGCCCAGACGATACCGCTTTGTATAAGGGTCCTGTTTCAGATATTCTCTCCTTTTCAAGATTTTCAACATGCGGGAAAGGGTAGCCTTGGGAATATTTAAATTTTCTACCATTTCTCCAAAACTCATCTCTTTCCTGCGGGATAGATACTCCAGAAGATCCAATGCTCTTTCTAAGATTGTTGGTTTCATATTTAGAACTCAATTATCAAATCTGATGATAACACGCCTATTAGAGAAAGTCAACTCTACAACCCTCCCCCAAAAATCGTATTAGAAAGCCTTAAACTCTCCTGAAGTCTAAAGCGGGAATGGTTAAGGAGAATTCTTCCTTGCCGGGGTTCAAACCGGGGATATTGGGCAGATGAATTTATAGAGCCATTGATTCTAAG
>JAADFP010000110.1 GCA_013152825.1 Caldisericota bacterium
CTTGCTGAGGGAATGGTTGCGGAGGTAGATGTTCTGCGGGCAAAGGTAGCCCTGGCAAATGCCAACCAGCAGCTGATAAATGCTGAGAACGGGCTCAAATTTGCCCGGGCCTATTTTAATAACCTCTTAAACCGCGACCTGGGGGAAGAGGTTAAACTAAAAGACATGCTGGAATTTGAGGATAATACAGGCAATCTTTCTACCTATATAACGGAAGCCTACAAAAATAGGCCCGAGATAAAGGAAATGAAAAATAGATTGAGAATGGCTGAGGAAAAGGTAAAAATAGCCCGGGCCAGCTTTTTCCCCCAGGTGGCACTCACGGGAAGCTGGGATAAGAAAAAAGGAGCAGAAATCCCCATAGATAAATGGAAAGAATCCTGGAGTGCAGTAATCTCGGTGAGCATGGACATATGGGACTGGGGTGAGAACAAGAAGGAATTTGAGAAGGCAAAGTCACAAATGGAGCAGCTAAAGAATTCTTTTTCTCTGCTGAAAAACCAGATAGAGCTGGAAGTGCGCCAGGCATACCTGAATCTTTTATCTGCCCGGCAGAGGATAAAAGTGCAGGAAGAGGCAGTAAAGGAAGCAGAAAAGAATTTTAAGGATACTTCCGCAAGATTCAAGGAAGGAATGGCAACAAATACAGATGTCCTGGATGCCCGCACTCTTTTAACCAGAGCGGAGATAGATTACTATCGTGCCTTGTACGGCTACCAGATAGCAAAGGCAGGGCTGGAAAGGGCAGTAGGGAACAGCGCTGCAAGCCAAAAAGGAGAAAAAAGATGAAAAAAATAATTATCTGGATAGTGGCTCTGGTGCTTGTAGGAGGAGGAGCATACAGGGTCTACCGGATTATTGAAGCAGGGAGAAAAGGAGAAAAAAGAGTAGTAAAAGCGAAAGAAATTCCGGTAAGAGTGGAAAAGGTAATCCCCGGAATTATTGTAGGGAGTTTGTCTTTTTCCGGTAACATCATACCCAATACCGAGGTTACCGTGTATTCCAAGGTAGGGGGTGAGGTAAAAGAGCTGGCCGTGGATGTGGGTGATAAGGTGAGAAAAGGTGCTCTCATTGCCAGGATCGAGAAGGATAAGCTTATCCTGCAGGAAAAAAGGCTAAAGGCTTCCCTGGACTCAGCGGAGGCAAACTTTTCCAATATAGAGAAGGAGTATGCACGGGTAAAGAATCTTTTCCAGAAAAAGGCAGTCTCACAGCAAAAGATGGATAATGTAAGCACTGCCTATAAAAGTGCCCGGGCCCGGGTAGAAGAGCTGAAATCTGCCCTCTCCCTGGCCAGGATTCAACTTGCTGATTCTACTATTACGGCTCCTATTGGGGGTATTATTGCCCGGAAATTTGTGGAAGAAGGGGATATGGTTACTGCCACTACCCAGCTCAGGGGAACCCCTATAGTTGCCATAGTGGATATGGATACAGTCAAAATCACAGTCAGTGTGGACGAGAAGGATATAGCCAAATTAAAAATAGGAGAAAGGGCTGAAATTAAGGTGGATGCCTATCCCGGGAAAATTTTCCCGGGACGGGTAGCCAGAATTTCCCCCACCTTCGATCCCCTTTCCCGTACTGCTTTAGTGGAAATAGACGTTCCCAATCCCGGGCATTACCTCAAACCCGGCATGTTTGCCCGGATAAAGGTAATAATTCAGGAGCATAATAATGCCTTAAAAGTAAGAAAAGAAGCGATTATCAACGGAATCAACGTATTCGTGGTTAAAGAAGGGAAAGCCTCTCTGCGCAATATTGTGCCGGGGATACAGGAGGGAGATTGGGTAGAGGTGCTTTCTGGAGTGGCGGAAGGAGAGGATGTAGTAATCAGAGGGCAGAAATTTCTCAAGGATGGCATGAAAGTAAAGGTAATAGAAGAATGAACCTGCCCCGATTTGGAGTAAAAAGACCGGTAAGCACCCTGATGCTTTTCCTGGGTATTTTTCTCCTGGGGGTAGTCTCCTACTTTCATCTGCCCCTGGACATGATGCCCGAGATAACCTTGCCTTCCATATCCGTAATTACTACTTATCCGGGTGCTTCTCCGGAGGACGTGGAAGAGAGAGTAAGTAAGGTAATAGAAAATGCCGTAAGTACTGTGCCGAACATAGAAAAGGTTAGTTCTCTTTCGCAAGAATCTCTCTCCGTGGTGCGGTTGAAATTTACCTGGGGCACCAACCTGGGCGATGCGGCAAATGATATCAGAGACAAGCTTGACTTTGTCAAAAAGGAATTACCCGAGGGTGCCGAAGAGCCCGTAGTCTTTAAATTTGATATTTCCGAGATGCCCATACTCATGGTTACTGCCCAGGCCGGAGAAAATTATTCCCGGCTTTACAAGCTGGTGGATAAAAAAGTGGCTGAACCCCTGAAAAGAGTGCCTGGCGTGGGAACCGTGTGGATTCAGGGGGGATTGAAAAGAGAAATCAAGGTCTGGGTAGACAGAGATAAATTATCCGCCTATAAGCTCACTATAGAAGATGTGGCTGATGCCTTGCAGAGGGAAAACGTTACTTTACCGGCGGGTAATCTTAAAAGCGGACTCAGTGACTATCTTATCAGGATACCGGGTGAATTTAAGAAAGTAGAGGAAATAAATAATATTATAGTAAGCGTAAAAAATGGCAAACCGGTATATTTGAAAAGCATTGCCCGGGTGGAAGATGCCTATAAGGAACAGACTCGCAGAATCCACGTAGAAGGCAAAAAAGGATTGGTGGTAATAGTTCAGAAACAATCCGGAGCTAATACCGTAGCAGTAAGCCAGAAAGTGCGCGCCAAGCTAAAAGAAATCAGTAAAGACCTCCCTCCCGACGTTAAAATCGGGGTAATGAGGGATACCGCACAGTTTATCATCTCTTCCCTTCGTAACCTGGCTACCACTCTTTTCTGGGGCAGCATCCTGGTCTCTATAATCGTGATTCTTTTCCTGGGTAATGTCAGGGGCAGTTTCATCATTCTTATCACGCTTCCCTTCTCCCTCATATTTTCCTTTATATTTCTCTATCTGAATAATTACACCCTCAACTGGATTTCTCTCTCCAGCCTGGTGATTGCTCTGGGTATGGTGGTAGATGGAGCCATAGTGGTGCTGGAAAGCATTTACCGAAAAAGAGAAAGTGGCGGAGAAATAAAAGAAGCAGCGGAAGCAGGAGCAGGGGAGGTAGGAATGGCAGTGATGGCTTCCTATTTCACCACCATAGCCATCTTTATCCCCCTCATCTTTTCCAAGGGAATAGTGGGCATAATGTTTCGCCAGATGGCCTGGGTAATTATCGTAGTCCTGGTAGGCTCCCTTTTAGTGGCACTTACCCTCTCCCCCATGCTGGCCTCTCGCATCCTTCCCAGGGTTCCCTCCCGCAGACCATGGGTGAAAAGAATGGAGAGTAGGTATGAAAGAATTCTCAATATATCGCTTTCCTTTCCCGGTAGGACACTGGCGATTATCTTCTTCTTTCTCCTGGCCAGTTTTGCTCTCTTCCCTTTCATTAAAAAAGAATTTTTCCCGCGTGTAGACCAGGGCTGGGTGCAGGCGTTTGTAAGACTGCCGGTAGGAACGAGAGTGGAGGAAACAGAAAAAGTAATGGAGAAAATTGAGAAAATTGCTGCCCGGGAGGTCCCGGAAAAAGAGAAAACATGTTCTCGCGTACAGGGCAATCCGAGGAAGGATTCCACAGCGCCATGGGCTGGGAAGAGGGTTCTAATATCGGCATGTTAATCCTGGACCTTGTTCCCAAGAAGGAAAGAAAACGCTCCAGCGAGGAAGTAGCAAATGCATTACGAAAGAAACTTTCCCAGATTCCCGGTATAGAAGAGCTGACCTTTGAGACAGCAGATCCGCTGGAAACTCTTATCCTGGGAGGAGAGAAGCCGGTCACCGTAAAAATATTTGGTTATGACCTGGAGAAAACGAACCTGGCCGCAGAAAAAGTAAAGCAGATGCTGAAAAGCATCGGAGGAGTTACTGATATAGAAATATCCAGGAAGAAAGGTAAACCGGAAATATGGATAGTGGTGGATAGAGACAAAGCTGCTTTTTCAGGAAGTGGCACTGCCAGTATAGCCAGCCAGGTAAGAAACCTGTTCCATGGCAAAAAATCCACCAAATTCCGTGAAGCGGGAGACGAATACGATATTCTCATTCGTATGAGGGAAAAAGACAGGGAAAGCCTGAAAGATTTAATGGAATCTCCCATACGGCTCCTCAGCGGTAAAACCGTGCCCTTGAAAAGCTTAGCTCACATGGAAATCCATTCCGGGCCCTCCAGTATTGAAAGGGAATCGCGGGAAAGAGTAATAAAAGTGGGAGGATACTTATTCAAGAGAAAGCTAAGCGATGTGCTCAGTGATTTGAGAGTACAATTGCATAATTTTACCCCGCCTCCGGGTGTTACGGTAAAAATATCCGGGGCAGTAGAAGAGCAGGCCAAAGCCTTCCGCACCCTGTTTTTCTCCCTTATCCTGGGGATGATACTCGTTTACATGGTTATGGCTTCCCAGTTTGAATCTTTCCTGCATCCTTTAATAATAATGTTTTCAGTACCCTTTGCCCTTACCGGGGTAATCTGGATGCTGTTTCTCACCGGACAGACTTTTAATGTGGATTCCCTCCTGGGTACAGTGATTTTGATAGGGATAGTGGTCAATAACGGAATAATCCTGGTTGATTACACCAATCGCCTGTTGAGAAGCGGGATGGAGCTTAAAGAGGCCGTCCTGAAAGCAGGCTTGCGCAGGGTGAGACCTGTGCTCATGACCAGCCTGACCACAATATTTGGACTTATGCCCCTGGCTTTAATGCGGGGAGAAGGTTCGGAAGAATGGAATTCCCTGGGATTGGCAGCCATTGGAGGCCTTTCCCTTTCCACCCTGGTAACCCTTGTGCTCATTCCTACCCTTTACTACCTGGCAGAACGAAGAATCCAGAGATTGCACGGCAAAGGTTAGATTTAGACGGGAGACCATAGACATTAGACTATAGACTGGAATAAGGGAGATACAGGATACCAGCCTTACCTGTCATACCCGCGAAAGCCCC
>JAADFP010000111.1 GCA_013152825.1 Caldisericota bacterium
TATGCCTAAAATATTACTCAAAACCAACCTCTTCAACAAACCTGTAATCCTTGACCAGAAGAAAAGGATTAAGCTCTCCCAGCCTATTAAGGTGAGAGGGGAGGGGAGAAAGAAGTTTGCCATCCTGGTCCCATTGAGTATTCTGAACAACCCGGATTACATATTTACTTACATTAAAACTCCCTTCAACAGGAATTCCTCCAGTGCCGGAGCCTGGCATATTATAGCTATTTCAAATTATTGAAAACTACTGTTTTAACTATTTCTCCCTTGTAAATATTTTTTCTAAGGTATAAAATCTCACCCGTATGACAGGTGAAATACATATTCTTTTAGTAATTGGCTCGGCAATAATCATTTCCTTCTTTGGCGGGAAACTGGTAAACAGATTCCGCCTGCCCATGGTAACAGGCTACGTAATAGTAGGAGTCATACTGGGCAGGTCCTTCTTAAATATAATCACACCCGAGATAGCAGAAAGAGCCAGCATATTCAACGATCTGGCCTTGGGCATAATAGCCCTTCTTATCGGGGGAGAATTTCACCGCAGCAGGATAAGAGCCCTGGGGAAAACCATAGTATATATTGCCACCTTTGAGTCCCTCTTTGCCTTTTTGTTGGTGGCGGGAACCGTGTTTCTCTTTACCCGTAAGATATACTCTGCCCTCATCCTGGGTGCAGTGGCTTCTGCTACCGCTCCTGCTGCCACCGTAGCAGTTATCAATCAGTACCGCGCCAGAGGGCCCTTAACCACCACTATCATGGGAGTAGTAGGAAGTGACGATGCAATAGCATTGATGATATACAGCTTTGCCTCCTCCGTGGCACGTTCCTTCCTGGAACATGTAAAATTGACCATACACACAGTCCTGGTAGCTCCCTTAACAGAGATAACCCTCTCCCTGGTGTTAGGAGCAGTACTTGGTTACCTGCTGGGACTGGGAATAAAGAAAACCCGGAACCGCGCAGAAGCATTCACTCTGGTCATGGGTGCACTATTGATAGGAGAAGGCATTGCCACGCAGTTTCACCTCTCCGAGCTACTTACCATTATGGCCATGGGCATGATGGCAGTGAACATTGCTCCCCTGCGGAGATTCTCCCAGGTCATGGAAACAGTAAACATTGCCGGGTTTCCCATTATAGCGGCCTTCTTCTGCCTGGCAGGGACAAAACTAAATATCCGCCTGCTCCCGCAGATAGGCCTTCTGGGACTTGCCTACACCGCTGCCAGAATGGCAGGAAAATGGAGCGGAGCAAGCCTGGGAGCAAAAATATCCGGCGCTTCTGAAAAGGTGAGGAAGTACGTGGGACTCAGTCTCTTTCCACAAATTGGAGTGGCAATAGCTCTGGCCATAGTGGTGCAGAAAGAATTTGGCAGGGCAGGAATACAGGGGCAAAACTTGGCCCTCCTGGTGATAAACATTCTCCTATTTACCACCATCATCACTGAAGTTGTAGGCCCTAACCTTACCAGAATAATCCTCACCAAAGCAGGAGAAATAAGAAAAAAATAACTTTTATGATAAAATGCTCTAAGATGAAATTAATACTCATTATTTTAAACCAGGAAGAGCTCCTGGATGATATCCTCTCTGCCCTGGTAGAAGCAGGCATCCTGGGAGCCAACGTGATAGAGTCAACCCGTATGACGGAAATATTGAGCCACGAAGTTCCCATATTTGCCGGGCTTCGACAGATTTCCAAGGGAGGAAGATCTTACAACCGCATAATCCTTGCCCCGGTAGAAGAAGAAGAGGAAATAAACGAATTCTTACATATCCTGGAAGAGACAGGAATCAACTTACAGAAAGAGGAAACCGGAACAATTTTCCTGCTGCCGGCAGAAAAAATTCCTTAAAGTTATTCTTTCCCGGATAAATTACGCTCCAATTTTGCCGTGGTGAATTCTCGCTTAACTCTACCTACGATAATCCGTTATACCCAGCCTGTTACCAAAAGGATCCTCAAATTCTACGGCAAGACCCGTAGGGATTTGAAAAGGTTCAGAAAGGAACTTTACTCCCTTCGCTTTTAGCTGCTCATACTTCTCCCTCACGTTATTAACCACGAACCATATCGTAGGCTTTGCAGCCGGGAATTTCCTTGTATCCTTTAAAATAATTGCGGGTTCCTGCTCTCCCACTTTAAAAGCAATAAACCCCTTCTCTGAAAAATCGAATTTCGTAGATAGCCCCAATACATTTCCGTAGAATTCCTTACCACTTTCCAAATCATCTGCCGGCAAGAAAAAATTGTCGTAGTTATTTATTTTACCCTCCCTCCTACTATTTAAAAAAGTTATCATATTACCAAGAGAAAGGCTCGTTGGTAATCCTTGAGCACCAGTGAAACAACAGTCAGAGACAACGGTTTAGTGTGTGTCCTTTCATGCTCTTCAGTCCTGCCACAGTCTGCCAAATAGCAAGGATGGCAAACAGCAAAACAATAATTGTGCTTGCTTTCCCTTCGCCCCTAACTTTAAATACATCTGGAGATTCAACAAGATAAATTATCCGCTGGTCGCCAAGTACACCGTAGTCTCTAACTTCCCGCACTTTTTGCCCCTCCTTCGTGGTAAACTCGTACAGTACACGATAATCCCCCAAAAGCACGGCTTTCCCTGGCACCTCTATCCCGCGCAGGTCAAGAGTTAGAGACACGCCTACATTATGGTAGGAAAACCACGCAATACTAACCGTAGCACATATTATAGCTGCAACAAAATGTCCAACCGGGGATGGCTTTCTTTGAATCTCAGGTTTATGAAGGCCGGGCTTCATTGTCAACTTCCCCCAAATTCCTGTAGCAATAAGCAAAATCGAGACCATTTGTACTCCAAAAATCATTCCCTGATACGACCAGAAGTCTGAGATCTGAGAGCGGCCACGAATCAACGCACGTATCCATAGAGGCACCAATAATGGCCCACCGAATGGAAGGGAAATCAACGATGTACCAATGTACAGTACTACTCCGTCTATAATCAGCGAAGAGCAGAGTTTTCTCATGATATTTACTCTTACCTAACCACTAATCTCAGCGATGATGCGGGAGGATTTTATCCCAGTGGCCAACTCCTGCTGGAACTTCGGAGCCCGAGTAGAGTCACGAAGGAGTAGAGTGAAGTTTACCAGATTATTTTGTCTTTCTTGTTACTGCATTATAAACTACAGCGATTATCAATCCACCTATTGCACCATCTATGAATCCCCATACAGCTCCAATGATACCGCCCAAAAAGGTTGGGTTGAACCCTACATAAACTGAAGACATTACCTCAACGAACTTTGTCCCCCAGCCAAATATGGAAGCCCAGCCCACAAACAACATACAAATTGCCCAAGATACGCCAAGACCAACCGCCAGTCCTTTTACACTTAACCTTTCCATGCCTCCCCCCTTATGATTTTAGTTTCCCTAAAATATTCTTCTTTCCCCAGTCTTCGTTATACTGCAAAAGCAGTCACATTGTCAAACACAAAGTTAGACTTTAGACCGTAGACTGTAGACGTTAGACCTTAGTAGCGGGTAGTGAGTAGCGGGGGAGAGGGTAGTAAAGAGTAAATAGTGAGTAAGTGAGGGGAGATACAGGATGCA
>JAADFP010000112.1 GCA_013152825.1 Caldisericota bacterium
CACGGCAGTCCTTTATACAGCCAGGGATGTAGGGCACGGGTTTTTCAATAAGCCCCCCTGGATAAACAAAACCCTCTACATCGCCGATAAATTTCTTGCGAGATATGGGTATACGAAGGGTAATCCTACTATTCCGGTCTCTGAGAAAGCGGAGATGCAAGAAGTTTTGCTTAATCAAGCAGGGGATTGATTTGGAAAAACAAACAATGGAATACTGCGAGAAGAGAAGCTGCAGGTTTTTGTGGGGAGCCTTTCTTTGTTGATGGGAATTAGTAGCTTAAAAAAGCCGGCTTCCCCGGCGCTGGTTTTGCTGTTTTTATCTCCAGCGATTGGCGAGTTACTGTCCGGCTCAGCGCCGCCCGCTGAGTTTTTCCGCCTGCCCGGTTTTCTTTTATTAACCATACTATATGGGGGTGGTGCGATATTAGCCCGTGAATTGATGCATCGTTGGGGTAAAGGATGGCCTGCTTTGCTCCTGCTTGGCGCATCTTACGGCATTGCTGAAGAGGGGTTAATGTGTAAAAGTTTCTTTGATCCGAACTGGGTGGACCTGGGTATTCTGGGAGAGTATGGACGGTTTCTCGGCGTCAACTGGGTGTGGAGCCTGTTATTAACTTTCTATCATGCAGTATTTAGCATTGCTATCCCGGTTCTTTTAGTCACCTTGATATTTCCAGGAGATAATTCCCGGAAGTGGCTCAACCAATGGAATTTTAAATTGCTTTTTCTCCTGTGGATAGCAAACGGTGTGTTGATTTTTTTCTTTATTTCTCCCTATCGTCCCCCATTGATTCCGTATTTGATAGCGCTAATCGTCACAATAGGTTTAGGGGTACTGGCGCGGTATATGCCATTTCCAATGTCTGTTCCAGGAAATATTCGCATTGCCCGCCCATTCTGGTTTGGGCTCACGGGTTTTCTGACTACGTTCAGCCTGTTCTTTCTTGCCTGGGGATCACCAGGGATTGGTATGTCTCCGTGGTTAGCCATGCTTTTGATGGTTGGATTGGCTGTAATAGCTGGCTGGGTAATCTTGAAAATATTGGGTAATGGCATAGCCGGGTCGCCAAGGCATCAGTTTGCCCTTGTTTCAGGGGCACTTGGTTTTTTCATCCTGCTGGCCCCATTACAGGAAATAAACAAAGCACGTCTTGATGATACTGGAGGAATGTCCCTTGTAAGCTTACTTATGCTCGTTTTTTTGTTCTGGATATGGTGGTACATGAAGAAATTGCAGCAAGCCAAAGTAACTTAAGTTTTTATTCTGATTTCTCTGCCCCTGCCTCCTATGCCGACATAATGTTGGGACTGGTAGGGAAGCAGGCGGGAATCCACCTTCCTTCGCTGGGGAAGTGTCCCAGGTCAAGAGCTGACCACGCGGTAGACTTCCAATGTTTTGCTGGCAATGGTAGCAGGATAATAGAGTGCTTTTGCTTTCTCCCGGGCTTTTCTCCCTATTTCTTTTTGTAAATCTTCGTTTTTTAGCAGGAAGGAAATTTTTTCCGCCAGGTTTCTCCAGTCTCCCGGTGCTGTTAGAAAACCTGTTTTCCCTTCTTCTATCATTTCCGGGATTCCTCCCACCCGTGTAGCAATAACAGGCTTGCCTGCTGCCATAGCTTCTGCAACGCTCACGCTCATGGGCAGGGTCTCCTGACGGGAGGGTAATACGATAATAGCCGCCTCCTCCAGCTCCTTCATAACTTCTCTTCTGTTTTTCCATCCCGCAAACTTAACCGTTCTTGATAGGTTGTGCTGGCGGGTAAATCTTGCCAGTTTCCTGTAATAATTGGGTTCCTTAATATTCCCTACCAGGTGCGCTTCTATTCCCGGGAAAGATTTTTTAAGCAAGGCTATAGCCTGGAGCAGGCAGAGAGGGTCTTTACGTGCAGAGATACCGCCCAGGAACAAAATCCGTTTATGCGTAGTTTTTTCCTCCGGCAGGGAGAAGAAAGATTCATGCACCGGGTTGGGTATCCTGTGGAACTTTGTATTTTCCAGGAAAGAGTACTCTTTTTCCACGTACTCGCATATAGAGATAATATGCCTGCATTTTTCTAACGCCTTCCTTTCCAGGGCTGGAAACAAAGGAGCCTGTAATCTTCTCTTTCCTCGCCAGTAACTGGCTTCTCTAAAAGTTATTCCATGAATGGTATGCACCCAGGGATAGGAGGTTAAAGAAGCCGACAGGGGATATCTTACCCCACCCTGCGTATGAATGATGTCGGGAGAGATTTCATTTATAAAATCCCGGAGCCTGGGCACTCCTCTGGCCAGGTTGGTGAATATTTTGGGGCGAGGGAAAGCCAGGTAATGGATAACAACATTTTCCTGCTTTACTTCTTCTTCCTGTTTTACCTCCTTTCTCATCGTGCCCACAATAATCTCCAGCTCCCTGAATTTCGCCAGTTCTCTTATTAAAACGCTCAGCGTGGATTCAGCCCCAGTAGATGCTTTATCCTCCTGTAAAGGATATTCACCCAGGATAAGAATTTTCATCTCTCCTCCTCTCAAAAGCCAGAAAATCTCTGAGCCATGTTTTCTGCAGAGGAATTGTACATTTCAATACCTAAAATCAATATTTAAGATACTATACCATACATGGATTATCTCCTGAAAAATACTTGCCTACTCTTCTGGAGCTCTGCTTCCGCCCTCCCGACATACTCCCCTGCCCGATATACATCGGGGAGTGGGCAGAGGCGTTGGGATAAACTGCACTCGAAACGTCATACGTGAGTCGACCATCGTCTCCTCCCCACCTGTTTTCCTCTCTGTCATTCCTGCGAAAGCCCCGATATGCACCGAGACAGGCAGGAATCCACATCCTTCACGGGGAAAATGGCCCTCCACGGGCAGGCCCGTGCTCTTTTGTCCATGGGGATAAAACTACTTATCCCACCATCCCGTGGTGGGGTCCCATAGCTTGTCCATTCGAGTTCTATCTTTGATGGAGATTACTATGGGTTTTAGAAAAGCCGTAACTCTCTCCATTATTTGACTGAATTCTTGATTTACATCAGAAAGTCTTAATTTACGGAGAAAGGCAGTCCATTGTTTCTGTCTTCCGGTATCCCTATGAAACTCTGGTCGAAAAATCAGAGGATTTTCAGGCAAAGAGGTTTTTCTCTTCTGAAAAGTGGATTCAATGGCCTTTTTAAGTCTGTTACCCCGAAAATTATGATTAAGTGAGAGAGCATGTACATCATAAAAATCTTTCATTCGACTATTAGCCATAGCCAGTTTAACCATAGCTTCAAATTTCTCAGAGATGAGACTCTCTATCGAATAGACCTTAAGTTTTGGTGGTTCCTCCCCTAATAGAGTTGGGAACTCTATTAAATTAGCCTTGGGAACAATTATATCTCCAAACCCAATATCTACCTGCAATCTCTTGCGTGCCTGGCCTAAAGTTGCATCTATCTTGAGCCGTATTCCTTCATAATCAGTATCCTCTTTTATCCGTTCGGAGGTTATAGATGAAGAGAGAAAGCTAACCCCATCATCACAAGGAACCTCAGCAATTCTTCTAAAAATATATTCAAGTGCAGCAGGATCGTTTTTCACCTGTTTGGCAAGGAAATCCATGTCTTTGGTTGGCCGGGAGATTGGCATCTTAAAACAAATTAAGAGAAGCCCTCCTTTTAACACCAAATGATTAGAAAATTCGGAAGAGGCCAGGCGGTAAAGGAATCTTTCCTGAAAATACCGCAATAGAAGAGCATCAAAATCTATCCCCTCAGCTCTTGCCATATTCATAATTCTTGCTCTTATTGAAGCTGCTTTATTCTTAATTTCTCTTTTCATTCCTGTTATGCTCCTAAACCATGGCGTTAATCCAGATTTCAAGGAGTGTCTTGACCCTGCAAATCTCAGCATATTCGAGCAGTTTTTCCAGATTGCGATCCTGGCGTTTGAGATATTCAGAAAGTCCCTCTTTAGCTACATCGAGCCCTATTTTATTACGGTAGCGAAAACAGTCACAAATAGTTTTTTCCGGGCAATAAATACGCACCTTATGCCCTCCCATCTTTATCTCACCAATGCCTGCTTTAAATTGTCTTGTAGAAAAAAAATAAAATTCAACTGGAGGATATTCAATTTTGGGGCGTCTTGAGCCCCGGCAGAGGGCTATTGATATTACTGAAGGATTGAACGTCGTCAGTTCATGGTAAGCAAGAGCCGAAAGCAGACAGATAACTCCTTCTGGGACGGCATGAGCAAGGTCAATAAAACCCTGGTTAGAAATAAGAGGCATTTCTGAGAGGCGATAAAGCCCTCTTTTTACTCGTATTATGTTTCCCTCTTCTCTTATTCTTTTTATATGACGATGATGAATGCCTGCTGAGAGAATATCTCTGGTTCTAGCAAAACCACCGCGTTCATTAAACACTTTGTACAGCTTCTCACCTATTTTACTCATAAATCCCTCTCTGGATAAAACTGTATGCATATTATAATAAATGTAGACGGTTTTGTCCAGAATATGGTTCATTACCGTTGGGCGAGACCCCGCCAATTTTTATATGATTCCCAGATAGTATCCTGGTATTCTGTTTTCCGCCGGGTTTGTGAGTAAAATAGTGTCTGGGAAACTGAAAAATACTTGCCTACTCTTCTGGATACCCGCCTGCTCCTGATCCCGACATGTGTCGGGAGGGTTTCCCCGGGTATGACAGGTAGGGCTAATGATTTGCATTATAGCTTTAGACTTCATTTGTCCGGCTTTGTCATTCCTGCCTCCTTCGTCATTCCCGCGCAAGCGGGAATCCACATCAGGAGCATACATGTAATATTGCTTTTCATCTTTACTCCTTTGGATGCCTGCTTTCGCAGGCATGACAGGTAGGGGGGGTAGGGTAAACTCTAAACAACAAACCCTAAACATTCGAATAAGTCTCCCGACATACGTCGGGAGAGTCATCGGACCTAAATAAACCCAAAAGCTAAATGCTAAAACCCTAACCCTGAACCACGTGGGGTTCAGGGTAAAACTTCCTCCCAGGATACCAGGAAACCAAACCCTCCCCGCTAACTGTTCACTGCCTAAGCTCTTTCCTTCTGTATCTGCTCTCGATTCTCAGGAAATTGAGACGAGTCTCTCCCCAAACTTTTTCTTAAGCCACTCTTAATGCTTTCCACCTTTTCTCACCCAGGATAACCCTGCTGGTATTTCTGATTTGTTTCCTCACCTCATCCATAAAGTGGGCACAAAGCATGGGAAGGAGACGGCTATAAGCAGTAAGGGGAGAAAAATATTTAAGGTATATGCGGAATACATCAAGATGCACCTTGATTGACTCGCTGGCCCCGCCTTTCCGCATGAAAGCGAGCACCTCGGGTATATAGAAAAACTTTGCCCCCGAGAAATAAAATCGCAGTGCCAGCTCGTAGTCTGCGGCAAACTTAAAAGCAGTGTCAAACTTTCCCCATTTATGATAAGCATTGCGGGTAACGAAACAGGTAGGATGATTTATACTCATCTCCTCCAGGAGGCGAGAGAGATTGCCTCTTCTTAAAAAAGCAAAATCAATATCTTCCAGTACTATCATGCAGTCTGCAAAGAAGATATCCGTCTCCGGCTGGGAAATATAACTATCCACCACCTTCTCCACTGCCTTCTCCACGTACCAGTCATCACTGTTGATAATCCCGATTATTTCGCCCGAAGCAAGCTTAATCCCCTTATTCATAGCAGCAAAAATTCCCTGGTCAGCCTCGCTTATACAGCGGGCAATCTTTCCCTGGTACTTTTCTATAATCTTTAATGTCCCGTCCCGGGAGCCACCATCTATAATAATGTACTCAATATTAGAATAAGTCTGGTTTATAACACTCTGGATAGTGTCCTCTATGGTTTTCTCACTGTTAAGGCAGGGAGTGATAATGCTCACCAGGGGTTTTTTACTGGGAGGAATATTCTTCATCACTATTCCGTTGGCCATACACATTTATCATCCTCTCCCATTTCCGGCGGGTATAGGGAGAAAGCTTGAGTTTTCCCAGGTTCTCGGCGTTTTCTTCAATGGAGAAAAACCTGAGCGTATCCACCACTCTTCCATATTCCAGGAATCTTTGCATAGTCCAGATACTGACCCAGATTTCTTTTCCCCTTTGTAATTTTTTGCCGCCTCTCCTCTTCAAAAACTCGGGATAATCCCAGAAAACTGCCTTAAGAAGCATATTTACACGCCAGTTTATGCCTAAATTCTAAACCACTCTTGCTTTTATTACAAACTATTAAATAAACTTATAGGTCATGAAATCCCGCTTAATCACGTACTCGTAAATCTGGTTATGAGGCTGGTAAGTGCAGCGGGGGCATACCGAAACATCTATTCTGTCAAAAATGTTCCAGTGTTTTTCAGACCCCCATAGCTTCTCTACCTTCTCAGGAACGTCTAAATTCTCTCCCAGCTCCAGTAGCTTATCGCCTCGCCGGTCACAGCATAAGCCCAGGTTAAAATGCGATGCGTTCCCATCAGTGGCAGGTTCAAACACGCAGGTCATAAATATTGCATAGCACTGGCTAAAAGCATTGGAGACAGTTAGCCGCTGGTTAAATTTATGAGTAATGGTAAACACCCCAAACCTTTCATCTTCCAGTTCTCTTGCTCTGTGAACTTCTTCTTCAAAAACCCTTAAATCTTTTTCAGAAAAAATACTTTCCCTTTTCCCCACCAGATTCCAGGGAATACCCATGGGACGCAGGTGGAAATTCCTGCATCCGATATCCTTCGCCAGTTTTGCCGCCCGGAATACCTCGCCTACATTGCCCGGATGGAGAAGATACTTGTAGCTTACCCCGTATCCCTGCCCCTCTCTGCCCAGATAGGCCTTTTTCTTCTCGGCATAACTTATCAATTCTTCCATGTTTTTTATCACCCGGGGAAATAAATCTTTACCTTTAAGCTGGCTAAAGGTTGAGGCTGTTCCTGCATCCACTGATACTCCCACCCAGGTGCAGGTGGATAATTGCGGGATAAACCGGTGAATTTGTGTCCCGTTAGTTACCACCCCGGCCTCAATATCGTGCTTTCTCAATTCTTCTATAAATTCTCCCACCCCCTCGTGCAGTAGCGGCTCTCCCCCTCCGGCAATACATACTGCTTCCACTCCCTTTTCCCACTCGGGCGAAGTTTGCCACTCAGCCAGAAAATCAGCGATTTTAATAAGTGTAGAAGTGGAGATTCTCTTCCCCTTTCTCCTATCAATAACAAATTCCGAGTTGCACCACACGCACCTCAAGTCGCATAAATTAATGGGATCAACCGTCACCAGGACAGGCTGCGGCAGAGCCTTACCCCTCTCAATTTTCCTCCACCGGTACACCTGTGCCAGCAGCTTGTAACTATTGAAAGGATTCCACCGCTTCCTTATAGACCATTCGTCAATTCTATTTTCCTTCATTTACCCTCTCCAATCTTGCTTAACTCGCTTACAAAATCAACGAAAGGCAGGGAGATTACCCTTTTATCCAGCATTAACCTTTCGTGCGATAAATTCACCAGGAAGGCCCTTCTTACTTTATCGGGGAACAATTTACAGAAGGAAAATAGATTTTCGGCCATCTTTCTATTTACTCTTCTGTGCAGATTTGCAGTCATAATGCAAATTTGCACGAATTCATGCGCATTGTCAAGAGGAAATTACCCCACTACAAAACGTCTCTCTATCCAGAAGTTTTAGCATGAGAAGACACCCTGCAGGTCCCAGGCCAACCGGGCTCCGCCTTCCAGCAAATTTTACCTCCCTAATAGTATAAAATGTAACATTTTGTTCTACTACAATAGAATATTTTGTCAAGAGGCTAAACTCCCCCTCTTCTTTTCTCGCAGCCCCCTTCCTGGATGCCTGCTTCCTTTTTACCGTTCCTACCTCCCCTTTCTTGTCATTCCCGCGCAAGCGGGAATCCACTCCCTGCATCTTCCCCTCGCTACTCTCCCAGTCTAACGTCTAAGGTCTATCGTCTTTTCTGTCTCCTGCATTCCTGCCTCCTTCCTCATTCCTGCCTGCCATGCTGTCGCCACCGTAACACACAAAA
>JAADFP010000113.1 GCA_013152825.1 Caldisericota bacterium
TCCCCTTTTTCCAGGAGCTTCTCCCGAGGCTTCCTATGCTGAGGAAAATCCCTAACCCGATAACATTTCTTTGGCATGAGAGCAAATCATACAGCAGTTCCGATTACTGGAACCACAAACCGGTCACTAAATACTTATTCCCCCTTTTGGATACTACCAGCTTGATTAATACATCATCCTCTGATTTATCGAATTTAGCTTTCCAGAGAACCACGCTCATCTTGCCCTTTTTCAAAAAACCCAGATATTCCCTGCTCTGGTAACTGCCCAGTGTATTCTGGAGCCACTGCCTGACCTGGCGGAATTTTTTCTCAGAAACTGATTCTTTCAGGGTATTATCAAAATCGCGGCAGTATTTTTCGTAGTTCCCAGTTTTGAAGGCTTCCAGGATATTATCCAGAAGAGGTTCTGCTATCTTGCTTACCTCTGTATTGGTGTTTCCAATCACATCTGCGGACAGGGATAAGAACGGAGAGAACAAAATCAGCAAGAAAACTAAAACAAGACCTTTCCTTTCCATACACCCTCCTTTTCCCACCTAACCATCCACCAGGCGCACACTACAATCAATAGCCAAAATCAGCCTTTACTCCGGGCTTTATTTCAGCCCCTGACTCAGAGATCATGGATTTTGCTTCTTCAGAGATCCACTCGTATTTATGCCACCAGGGTGGGCTAACTACTTCGGCAAGGTCTTTTATCTGTTTGATACGCGGTAATGCGATACGTTTGAAACTTTCTGCCAGTGTGTCCATATCTTTTGTAGCCGGGTCAGTAAAAGCTTCCTTGAAGTAGGCTCTGCCACACATCGGACCAGCAAATATATCACATACAAGTGCATACTGCGCTGAATACTGGGAAAAATCTACTGCGGCACTCAAAAGAAGCATAGGCCTTGCTGACACCCTGGCCATTTCTTCAGCACATCTACGAATCTCCAGGGGGCTACTGGTGGGAACCACCCTGCCGTCATCATCCACCCAGAGAAAAGGCACCTGGGTTTTATAGAAATCCCCGTAGGGGCTGAAAGTTTTCGCCATTTCTATCAGGCTATCGGGCAATCTTTCTGCCATTTCAGCTTTGGATTCGCCTGGCCGCTGGAAGATTAAGGTCTCATTGAATAGAGGTTTTCCCAGTTTACGGCATCTTTCGTAGACATCTTTCAGCCAGTTAAGATTTTCCTCCCAGCTCTGTTTATGCTCTGGATCCAGCTTGACCAGTGTTTTAAAGCCATCTACCTCATTTGCTACCTCTTCAGGCTGTACAGCCAGCCGGGCTAAATGGCCTCTCCCCCCATCAATCTTAACCGCATTGGTATCTTCAAGCCTGCCTATAAGGAAAACGTTATCGCCCAGTAAATCGCGAAATCCCGCACTTCTAAAAGCCAGGTGATTAAAGAGAACCGCCGTGCTGGCTCCATTTAGTGCCCTGGCAAATACCCGGCAGATTTCTCGGACATCGTCATCGGTAGCTTCTTTATCTATGCCAGTATGTTTATAGAAGGAATTCATAAGTTTCAGGTAGGAATTGTGTTGGTCCGAGGCAAAAACATCAAGTGTTCCCGAAGGAGCAAATTTTGCCAGCACCTTGAACACACTATCAGAAACTTCCACTCCATCCGCGTACTTTGCCCATACAGCCATGAATGACCTCCTTTTATCTTTCGGAAATTACCATATCCACAAACTCTTTAAGTAATTTACCCTTATCCCCAAAAATTTCAAGATATTTTACGGCTTTTTCACCAAACACTCTCCCCTTTTCCCTGGCCTCATTTATTCCCAGGATAGCGGGGAAATCGGGATAACGAGGAGTTCTTCCTTCTTCTGCCTCATTCACATCATCCATTATCTGGAAAGCCATACCCAGGTTCTCTCCAAAATTAGCCAGGTTTACCTTTTCCTCCTCACCTGCTTCCCCGATTATTCCACCGCATTCTACCGAAGCACGGATTAAGGCTGCGGTCTTGAGGGCATAAACTTTTTTCAGTTTTCCCAGATTTTTCTCTTCCTTTTCTATAGCTATATCCTCCACCTGACCTCCTATTACCCCCTCTACTCCCAACGCCCTAGTTATCGCTCTCAAAATCTCCACCTTCTGAGCAGGTGAAAGGGGAGCCTCCACAATGGAAGAGAAAGCAAGATTAAAGAGCGCATCTCCGGCAAGAATTGCCACTCCCACTCCAAAGGCACGGTGCAGGGTAGGTTTACCCCGGCGAAAATCATCGTCGTCCATGCCGGGAAGGTCATCGTGGATAAGGGTGAAACTATGAATCAGTTCAATTGCTGCCGCTACATCCAGCGATTTTTCCACCTCCCTGCCCAGGGTATAGGTAGTAGCCATAACCAGAAGAGGCCGGAATCTCTTTCCCCCGGGAAAGAGGGAATACTGCAGAGCAGAGAATAGAGGACTCTCTCCCTTAACTTTACCCTGGAGTTTTTGCTCCAGGAGAGGGAGATAAACAGAAGCAAACTCTTTAAGGTTCATAGTAATCTTTTAGAGAGTAGAAGTTCGGCAATCTGCACAGCATTAAGCGCCGCTCCTTTTCTCAGATTATCAGAAACAATCCACAAATTAAGGGATTTAGGAAGAGATTCGTCTCTCCTGATTCTCCCCACAAAGACCTCGTCCCTACCGTCTGCCATAAGCGGGAAAGGATAAAGATTCCTGGAAACTTTGTCTATTACCTTTATTCCGGAAGAGTTTTGCAGCAGTTCCTTTACTTCTTCTACATGGAAATCTTTTTCCAGCTCTATGTTTACTGCCTCTGCATGCCCACGAAATACCGGAACCCGTACCGTGGTTGCCGTAAGAGGTAAATCGGGTAAGCCCATTATTTTTCTTGTTTCCTGCACCATTTTCATTTCTTCCTTGGTGTAATCGTTCTCTTTAAATACATCAATATGGGGAAGCACATTAAAGGCAATCTGATAGGGAAGAACTCTCTCTTCTGCATCTACCCGGTAAATATCCGTATTAAGCTCCCACCAGTGTTCCACTCTTTCCTGTTCTGCCTTTTTTAATATACCGGCAGTCTCATTCCACAATTGCTCTACCGCTTCCTTACCCCAGCCAGAAACTGCTTGATACGTGGATACTACCACCCGTTTAATTCCATACCTATCCTGTAGAGGTTTTAATGCCACTACCATCTGAATAGTAGAACAATTGGGATTTGCGATAATTCCCTTGTGTTTCTCTACATCTTCCGGGTTAACCTCAGGCACCACCAGGGGAACTTCTTCCTCCATCCTCCAGGCACTTGAATTATCTACCACCACACATCCTCTTTTCACTGCCTGTGGGGCAAACTTAAGGCTTACCGACCCGCCAGCCGAAAATAATGCTACCTGTACATTATTAAAGGAATCAGCAGAAAGCACCTCTACAGGAATACTTTTGTTTCTGAATATAATATTTTCTCCCCGCGACCTCTCCGAGGCCAGGGGAACTAACTCATCAACAGGGAAATTCCTTTCTTCCAGTACACGTATCATCTCCCTGCCTACCATTCCAGTAGCCCCTACTACCGCTACTCTCATCTTCACTCTCCTATTCTCGTTATAATACTATAATACTCAATACTCCCATCAGATTATCCTCAAATTAGCAATATTTTTCAAGGGGAGAAGTTCAAGATACACGATACTAGGCTTTTGACCTTAGGCTTTATCCCCAGACCTATCCGCCCTCTTCCGCGTAGGAGAAATTGATACTACCATTTCCAGGGATATCCTCAGGAATTTCTCCTTACAGACATCCTCCCTGCTCTGAAAAAATTTTCATTTCATCATCCCCACCCGCTGCACTGCCTGAAATAGTTTGCCTTCTGTCTGTATGGAAGGGGCAATGATTATCTCAACCTCGTGCATATCCCTGATTGTCATAGCTCCCAAATTACCCATGGAGGTTTGCAGAGCTCCTACCAGATTTTGAGAGCCGTCATCTGTTTTTGCCGGGCCAAAGAGAATTTCTTTTAAGCTTCCTGTGGTTCCCACAAAAATCCGGGTGCCACGGGGAAGGTAGGGATGAGGAGTGGCCATACCCCAATGGTATCCTTTCCCTGGTGCTTCCTGTGCCCTGGCAAGAGCCGAACCAATCATTACCGCATCAGCACCTGCTGCCACAGCTTTACATATATCTCCTCCTCTGCGCATTCCGCATTCCTCCGTCTGTGATTACTGGGACGTATTTCCCGGTTTTCTTGTAATAATAGTCACGGGCAGCCGAAACATCCAGAGTAGCTGTCACCTGCGGGATACCTATTCCCAGAACTCCCCTGGTAGTACAGGCATTCCCGGGGCCCACACCCACCAGAATAGCATCTGCACCCACCTCTATCAGGTCCAGTGCCACCTCATAGGTAACACAATTTCCCATGATTACCGGGATTTTTATCTCTTTACAAAACTTCTCCAGCTTAATAGCTTCGTACTGTGAGGAAAAATGATTCACGGTAAGCACAGTTGCTTGAACCACAAAAACATCTGCTCCTGCTTCCTGGGCTATTCTCCCATATTGAAAAGCTTTCTGAGGAATACTGGAAACAGCACAGAGCCCTCCCTCACTCTTGATTTCCTTGATTCTCTTATAGATTAATTCTTCTTTTACAGGTTCCAGGTAAATTTCCTGGAAAATCTTCGTCGCTTCTTCGTCAGTACCTTCCACTATCCTGTTTATCACTTCATACGGATCTTCGTACCGGGTATATATCCCTTCCAGGTTTAACACTGCTATACCACCCATCTTTGACATAGCCACAGCAAACTTTGTATGTATCCACCACACCGTCCATGGCGGCTGCCAGGATAGGCACAGGTAATTTAAAGCCACAGAGCTCAACTGTTGTATCTACATCCTCCGGGTTTATACTTCTTCTTCCCGGCACCAAAGCCACTTCGTCAAAACCATAACATCTACGCGCTCTTCTGTTTACTCCTATCCACTCACCCATTGCTTAACCTCCTTCATTCATTTCGAAAAGAATTTTTAAACCTTTCAGGGTTAATAATGAATCTACTATATGCTCAACTTCCACTACCTGGCTAATTAAATCACTATCCCCTCCCGTAAATATCACCTGCGGTTTTTTCTGCAAACTAGAAAATTTCTTTACCATACCTTCCACCAGGGAGGCATAGCCATATATTATTCCCGCTTGAATACTTTCCCTGGTATTCTTTCCAATTAGTGAATCAGGCAACGATAGCCTGACCGGAGCCAGTAAGGATGTTCTCTCGTAAAGAGAGGAAAGGGAAATCGAGATACCTGGAACAATCACTCCTCCCAGATATTCTTTCTTTTCTGTAATTATCTCAATAGTTAAAGCCGTGCCAAAATCCACCACAACAGCAGGGAGATTATAATAATGGGTAACCGCCACTGCATCAGCTATTCTATCTGCACCAA
>JAADFP010000114.1 GCA_013152825.1 Caldisericota bacterium
TGTAGCAATCAAATAAAAGGGAGAAGCAGTATCGTGCCAGCGATAAAGGAAGTAAAGAAAAGAGAGAAAAAGAAAGATAAAGAACATTTCTGGCATGATATACCCGGAAAGCTGGATAAGAGGATAATAGAAGGCAGATACTATATAAGCTATCCACCCGGCAGTTAAACCAAATAAAGACCGGGTAATCCTGAACAAAATAAAACAGCTCAGTGCACCCAGCAAAGCCTGGAAGAACCTTATCGTAACTGGAGAAGGAGTAAAAATTTTGTAAATTGCCGCTAAGAAAAGAGGATACCCCGGTAATCTCCTGGCTGGAAGACCATTAAATTGGTATTCTCCCTTTTCCAGTAAACTAACCGCATATCCATGATAGGAATCTCCATCTGCGGTATAAATCCGGGGAGAGAGAAAATTGTGTCGAGGATATAAAGCAATAAATCCAGCTCTCAGTAAGAAAGCAATAACAAATAGAAAAATCCCCCAGAATAACGTTTTATTTTTCATCATGTTGCAACTTCCCGCAATATTTCAATTAGACGGGGAGCATTTACCTTTAACGAATAACGAGCTTCCACAGTTTCTCTGCCCTTAAGCCCAAACTCCTTCCTCTTTTTACTTTCTTTCAGAAGACACCACAGTTTATCTTCCCATTCATCCGCAGTATTTGCCAGGAAACCATTTATACCATCCTGTATAATCTCCTGATTTACCCCCACAGGCGAAGCCACCACGGGCACTCCAGAGGCCATGTATTGAAGCGCCTTGAGTCCACATTTACCTCTTGACCACTCATCATCTTCCAGGGGCATCACTCCTATATCAAAACTCCTTATTACTTCTGCCTCTCTTTCCCGGCTCCAGGAAATGAATTCAACCTCTGCGGGGGAAAATAGACCTTTATCTATTCCTTTCATAGAATTACTCATAATTCTTAAAACATGAGGCATATTTTTCGCCAGTTTCGAAATTATAGGAGCAATGCTGTTTAAGTACTTATTTGTGCTTTGGGATCCTGACCAGCCAATAACTACTTTCTCAGCTAATTTGTATTCCTTAACTTCGTATTTATCCGTATCAATCGGGGTGGGAAGAATCTTTATTTCTTTATTGAATTTTTCTGCATAACGAGCAAGGTGTGCATTCCCTGCCACTACGAGTTTTACTTTTCTAATTATCTTTTCCACCTGCTTTTTATCCTGGAAGCAAGCAAAAAACTTATTCCTGAATTCCTGGGGAGGAGCAATATACACAGCATCGTCAAAGTCGTAGATGACATTTGTATTGAAAAGGAAAAGCACTCTTTCCAGATCCCTGAAATTTGCCGGGGTTATTCCTTTCTGAAGGAATATAACATCATACTCCAAACTGGATATAAGCTCTTTAACTCTCTTCCCCACTCCCATTGCCTCAAAAATAATCTTCTTCCATTTCCTCCCTTTGTAATAGGTTTCTTCCCATTCCTCAGGGATAGCAGGATAAATCTTATACTTTATTCCTGCCTTCTTAAGATAGGGAAGATACTGGTAAACCCTGAAATAAGTAGAAGGAAAATTATGAGAATAGAGGGTAAGGAACAGAACTTTCATTTTTGCTTCTTTCTCCCCAGGAAATACAGGCCAAAGCACATGTAAGAAGATAAGGGATGTCTAATAAGAACAGCATCCAGGTATTTCCACGGTCCAGTAATCCAGCCAAAAACATAGTAGTATAAAAAATTAAAAACATTCTCTGAATGAAAAGAAAATAGGTAAGCAAGAAAATTGCGAAAAACATGGCTGAAAGCAGAGGCAGGGCCACTCACTGCTCCGCTTTTAACCTCCTCAAAATCTTTAAAAAGTTCACGTAGCCCTTCATGAGTAAATCTCTGGTAATCTCCCGGAGAAGGATGATAACCCTGAAAAAATGGAATCTCGATGTAAATATACCCCCCCGGCTTGAGCACTCTATGAGCTTCCCCAATTACTTTGGCCGGATTTTTAACATGTTCAAGGACTGCTTCTATCCAGACAGAATCAAAAGTTTCTCCCTTCACAGGCAAGTAGTGTGCATCTCCTATAATATGAACTATAGGACTGGGTAAGACATCCATGTTAATACACCCCGGATGAATATTCTTTTTGCCACAACCTATATGAAGAATTCTTCTTTCTTTTTCTTTCCCCAGAACAATTTTCTTAATATCATCAATCCGCCTATGCCACACACAGTACCTATGATTTCTTTTTATTCTCCTCAGGGATTTCACCAGGAAATATAAAAACGGGACATTTTTCACGAAATTTTTAAGCCTTTCCATATTCAACTACCTTCCCTATTGACCAGGAGAAATTCTCCCGGTTCCTCTTCTAAGATAACTTTAGGAGAGTTAATCAAATAAGTCACTTTAGTTTTTTCCATGCATTCAGGAAGAAAAGACAGTCCCTCTTTCTCCTTGCCCCTCCTCGACTTCATCTCCCATTCCTCAGGCAAAGCAGGGCAAACATGATACCCTACGCCATCATTTTCTAAGTAATCTAAGTATTGATATATTCTGAACCTGGTAGAAGGATAAAAGCAAGAGTAAAGGGTTAGAAAAAGGATTTTCATAATCCTTCCGTTTCCTCCACAGTGCAGGGGGGAAGTAGATACCCACAGGCAAGCCTGCGGAACTCGCCGAATCGGGTTTTTAGAAATTCGCTTTTACTTAATGGCCAATACATGAAGTTCTTCCCCCCATCCAAGGATTCCTATCATTCTTCCAACCACCTTATAAGGGAATTTTACCAAAGGATAATACCATTTCTTGCGCACCGAAGCTACTATGTTTGTTTCTAAGTTATGTGTCCTAATAGAATTGGCAGTAACTCCTCGAAAATCTTCCCAAAAAACAAGGGGATTAAAACCCTTAGTTTGCACTTCGATCTTGCAAAAGCCTATTTTCTTTAATAAATAACTTATGCTTCTGGGGGTAAAATAGAAAAGATGCGTATGAGTGATATAACGATACTTTGGACCAAGCAAAATGATAGATAGACTTCTCCAATTAGGAACAGAAATCGCTACTGCACCACCCGGTCTGAGTATCCTATAAGTCTCTGAAAGGTATCCAAAAATATTTGGCACATGTTCCAAAACCGCCCAAAACGTAATAACATCAAAATCTGCCTCTTTATAATTAGCCTGAGTCAATTCACCCGTAAATACATTGAGACCTTTTTCTTCCTGTGCATATTGAGAAGAATACTTAGAGATTTCACATCCGTAAACATCCCACCCATCATTCCTGGCTGCTACCAAGAAAGCGCCGGTGCTACATCCTACATCTAATAGTTTTCCTGTTTTTCTAAATTGTTTTAGTTTTTCTAACCTTTCTCTATGGTCAATGGAAAAATCTATCTTCAGTTTTTCTTTGCTTAGATAATACTCCTTTCCAAAGTTCTTATAGGTTGAACGTAAAGTAGCAACCGATGGTTGCGGGTTGAGATATACAAGTCCACACTCCTTACATTTCACATAGGTGTAGCCATCCTTATGAAACAATATTCTACAATTATCCTGTTGGCATATCTGGCATTTAACCTTTTCTAATCCTTTTACCATTGATTTTTCCTTCCTTTTCTCTATAATTGCGCGAATCCATAAAGGAATAAGTATCGCATGCTGTGCAATAAGATAGTATCCCTTTCCTCCCAACACCTGAGGTCTTCTCACTACACTCCCCCCCTAGAATACGGGGCAGGGACTCCGTAAAAAGAGAAGGGTTTTCCTTACCCGAGGGGACTCGGGCAAAATTTTCCACTTTCGCTTTGTCCTTTCGCTCCCTCAGAGAATACCGTTTTACTTTTTTACTCACTTTTCTCTCCCCCTCCCTTTATCCAAAAAGAGAAATCTCTCCACCGCTTTTAACATTTTAGAGACTTCTATCTTCCTCATGCATTCGGGAATCCCTTGAGGACATACATCCGGATGAAGCATCTCTCCTCTATTCCAGCATCCCTGGCAGAATACCGGGCTTTTTATAGGATAGAGTAATGGGTTATTCATGTAAAGCTTTTCTGGATCCGTGGGTCCGAAGAGTCCAAGGGAGGGTATTTGCAAAGCAAGGGAAAGATGCAAAAGTCCCGAATCATTTCCCACGAATATGCTGCATTTTTTCAAGTTTTCTATGCATTTCCCAAGTGAATTCCCGGTAAAATCCTTACCTGCCTTTACTTTCTCATCCGGGAGGCCGAAAAACCATACCTCAAAACCTTCCCTTTCCATGATTACTGCAAACTCCTCAAAATATTTCCGGGGCCATTTTTTGCATTCCCACCCTGCTCCCACAGATATACCTATTATATTTTCTCCGGGTTTTCTTTCAACTTTAATTTCAGGATACCGGTTAATTTTTATTTTTAGCTTTCTTTCCAGGTTTTCTCTTCTTGAGAATACAGGGTTTTCACCTTTTAAATCCAAAATCAAGTCATATTTACTCACATCTGGCTTTTTTACCGGATGCAAAAAATCATACCCCAGCAAGATCTCCGGGTAGTTAGATAACACATCAATTTCAGCACCTGGATATTTCTCCTTTATTCTTTCATAAACAGGCAAACAGGCAATCTCATCCCCCAATCTCCAGGAAGAATTTATAAGAATTATCAACGGTTTTTTAAGTAGTTTCTTGCCATGATATTTTAGCTTTCTTTTAATATCGATTGCTTTTGCCTGAATTAAGTTTTTAAATTTCTTTCCCAGGAAAAGGAAAATACTCGCATCCAGGAAATCCTCTTTTAATTTCCTTTCCCCAAATTTCCCCCTAAAAAAATCAATAAAGCCTAACATGGCTGCTTTAAACTGTGGCCTCATCCTGTTCATAAGGAGAGTAAGCAGGGTATTATAGTTAAAATCCCACAAGAAATATGGCATAAAGAGGAAAAAATCTTTTCTTTTCGCGTTTTTCCGCATGAAAAGTAGTCGGTTTCTGGTTCTGTAATAGTAAAAGGAAGGAGATTCCAGTCCCAGAGAGGAAGAGACTTTATGACATATCTTTGCTCGGGGAGCATAGAATATTTTAAAACCTGCCCTTTTTACCCTTACATGCCAATCGGACTCTTCGTAATATATAAAAAATTTTTCATCAATATTTCCTGCTTTCTCTATAGCCTCTCTGCTCACCAGGCTAAATCCTATGGGAACGGTATCCACTTCGCAAGAAATATCTTCCCTCTTATCAATATCCCCCTGCTTTGAGCCATGGAATCTTCCTCTCTTCCAGTCAATGTAAGCACCACCCGCACACCAGATTATCTCTGGCCGGTTATAATAAAGAACTTTGGCTCCTACTACTCCGGCGTTTTTCTCCTCTGCTATCCTGACCATTTCTCTAAGAGTGTCTCTCTCTACCACCGCATCATCATCCAGGAAGAAGAGGTAATCCCAATCCCCCCTCTCCAGGAAATAGCCAATAATCACGTTTCTCCCCCCGGCCGCTCCCAGGTTTTTTTTCAAGGTTATAAGTGTGATTTCAGGGGATTTTTTTTTAATCAGAGAGCTTGTTCCATCTGAAGAACCATTATCCACCACCAAGACCTGGTAATTCTTAAAATTCAATTTTTTAATAGAATCTAAACAGGCAAAAAGCTTATCCTTTTTGTTCCAGGTAAGAATGCCGATTAAAACTCCTGTTGTTTTTCTCATATTCTTCACATTATTTTCCAGAAAGTATGACCACTCAAATAGGGAAAGACTCTGGAGAGAAATTGTTTGGTTTGCGGCGACCATCTCTGAAGCCTGAATTTTATAGCTTCTGGTATCCGGGGATGCTCTATCCAGGGAAATATACCGGTTATCAACTCCCGATCAAGCCCTACAAACTTAAAGTTCCTAAACCCTGCATTTTTGAATACTTTTTTAATCCTGCCAGGGGTTATAAATTGTTCTAACATCTGAGGCTTCCAGTTGCCAAAGGGAGCCCAGGCTCCTTTCTCATAAAAACCGAATTTTTCTTCAAATAATTTCACCAGCCCGCATATATTGCTATAATTAGGAACAGAGAGAAAAACAACTCCACCCCTTTTTAAAACCCTTCTAAATTCCTTAGAAGCTTTCTTTTGGTTGGGGAAATGCTCAAAAGCATCTATACAAAAGATGACATCAAAAATCCCGTTTTTAAAGGGGAGACTTTGCCCATCGGCCAGTAGAAAGGGTATATGCGGGTCCCCCTGGAAACTTTTCACAAAATCACAACCGATATAATAAGCCCCCTTTTTAAAACAATACTCTGCCACCAGACCTCTTCCACATCCTGTATCGAGAATTAGTTTATTATCTATGTTGATTTTAAGTATATCCAAAACTCTCTCAAAGAATCTCGCATCAAAGAATTCCCTGCCCCCAAAAGGAGAACTTACCATCAAGGGATTTCTTCTGTAATACTCCTGTATATCCATCATTCCCTATTAAAAACTTTCTTCCATATTATCAAATCTTCCCTGTTTATACCCCCAATTACCCAGATTAAAATCCCGTACATAATCATGAAAGGAATTAGTGTATAAAAGTTTCCCCCAAAGACCTTCCAGGATATACCCCCGGAGAGCAAAGAGGCAATAAATGGCCTGGTAATAGAACGAAACCCTTTTCTGAAATAATGACGGGTGGCCGGCAAAAATCCACCCACCAGAGGACCCATTCCATAGGAAATGAGAGTTGCTATGCTTGCCCCTACAATACCAAAAGAGGGAATAAGCAGAAAATTAAGCAAAACATTCATTCCTGCTGTTGTCCCGGTGAGGTAAAAGTTCAGGTTTTGCTTATTTGTGGCGTTTAAAATATAATGAGTGATAGCAATAAAGCATACCCATACTGCAGACCAGACCAGCACCAGAAAAGCACCATTAGACCCTGCATAATCCCTGCCATATATAAGATGAATCAACGGTGCGGCAATAATAAAAAGGGCAGTAGCAAGAGGCACTATTACTGTCATCAGGTAACGAAAGCTCAGGAAAACCGTTTTCTCAAAAGAATCCTGTTCACTCTTAAAAAAGCGCGACATTACCGGGTACACCGATCCCACGAAAGCAAACGGAATAATGTTTAAACCTTCCACCAATCTAACCGCTGCCGAGTAAAGCCCCACCTCCTTATTCCCCTTCATCTGAAAGAGCATCACCTGGTCTATACGATTGTAAATAATTATGAAAAAGGTGGTTATTGCCAGGGGCCAGGAATTTTTTATTAATTCCTTCCACAGGGGAAAAGATATTTTCCATTTAGGTTTTACAAACCCGCGGGAAAAGAAGGCAATTATCCCCCAGGAAGCCATGGACATTAAAACAATCGCTACTATGAAATATGAGAGGGGAGCTTTTTTAGCTATGAGCAAGAGAAAAACCGAGAGTTTAATAATCCCGTCCAGGGTATCACAAAGAGTTACAAACTCCCATTTCAACTTAACCTGGAAAACTACCTTATAAAGAGCAGAAAAGGAAAAAAGCATCCCCAGTGAAGCAAGCCAGATAAGCTGTTTAACCTCAAGAGAGTTATTGGTAACAGCAACAATTGCAGAAGCAAGGATAACTGCAACGATAGAGAGAAAAACTCTTAATATCATCCCCACGCCAATTAACTCATCGGTCCTCTCCGGATGGCGAGCGATCTCTCTGACCATTATTTCCCTGATACCCATGTCAGAAATAATTCCGAAAAAGCCAAGATAGGCAAATATGTAAGAGTATGTGCCAAAACCTGAAGGTTTTAAGTAGCGTGCTAAAAAAAAGGCAACCGCAAGACCTATCGCCTTAGCAATAAAATTCCCCAGTATTATGAATGCAGTGTTTTTTGCGATTCGGTAAACAAGCGTCATCCTATTTTATATTTATAGATAAGCCCCGGACAGACCTATCTTTCGGTAAGCTCCGAGTCCTTTTTCCACAGGACCATCATTAATCCGGTAATAAACCAGAATGGTTCCATTATTCTTACAATATAGAAAGTGTTCGTGGTGATAGCATGAGCCAGGATACCAACAAATCCGGCAATATAAGCCACAGCAAAGTAATGGGTAAATCTATCCTTGGTTTCCCGATATAATTTCCAGACACACTTACTTATAACCGAAATCACCCAGAAAAAAGCGCCTAAACCCAATATTCCGGTTTCCCCCAGAAGTCTTACATAATAATTATCCACCAGTCTAACACCGGTTACCCCATGTCCCAGGAGGGGAGATTCCAGCCACATTCTCAAAGTATATCGCCACATTCCAAGACGGGATACCGCAGAAGGCCCCAGGTGATACCCCTTGTAACCACTGAAAGTGTAAGTTATGCGAGAAATTACCTCCTCTGGCAGCCACCAGGGAGAGAGAATCAACATGAAGAATAAAATAAAGAGTAATCCTCGGTTACGGGTGAGCAAAAAGAAAACCAGCAGAGTAAGAACAAGTCCCAGGTAGGAACTGCGGGATAGGGTAAACAGGAAAGGGAAAAAGAGTAATACCGATAGAGTAATCATCCCCACCCTAACTTTTATAGACTCAGTATAGAAGAGAATACCCAGTATACAGGCATACATAAGTACCAAAAACCCGCCAAAGGTATTAGCCTCTCCAGTATCAAAAGGTGCCGCTACCCTATTTACCTTTCCAATTTGGGCAAAACCATATATCCCTACAATAACGGTCATTATGAGAAATATAATGAGGAAATTTTTCACCTGCTGTTTTTCTCTTACGTAGTTATAAACCACAAAGAAAATAAGCAGAAATTCAACCTCTTTAAGAATAAAAAACATCCCGGTCATGGGATAAACGCTCCCCTTCTCTATCCCCCACAGGGTGGCAATTATCTTTATAAACATGTAAACCCCCAGAGGCAAATAGAGAGGAGAATACTTGAAAGAAACCTTGCTTCTCATTAAAGCCATGCGGGCAAGAAAAGCAAAGAAAATAACCCCCAGCAGCAAATCATCCACCCTCAGGGTTACCCCTCTGAATGCTCCTGGCAATGCCCCCATAAGATTAAACTCCGGGGAAAGCAGCATGGAAAAAATCAGGATAGTAAATCCCACTTCCAGCTTAAGAAAAGTAATAATGAAGAAAACCGCGGCTACTGTTATAGCAAGGGATAGTACAGGCGAAATGAGGAAAACTGCCAGGATAAAAATAGAGGCAAGGATTATACCGGCAAAAATAAAAAATAATTCTGGCGAGCCTCTATTTATGTTTCTTAATGGATACAACACCTCAGTTGCCTTTTAGTTTTTCAATCCTTTGCAAAAGTTTGATCCTCCCCTCACTCTTCAATTCTTCTTCCAACTTCTTGAGCATTCCCTTTTCCCCATTTTTCCACAAGAATACGGCAAATTCCCACATGCTTTCAGAATCGGGAGGAATGAGCTCTCTAAGTTTATCATATCCTCTCATTCTTGGGTAGCATTTCCCCAGCACATCTTTCGCGCTAAAACCATCATGGAAAAGCAAAAGAGACTTCTTGAATTCACTCAAAGCTTCTCTGGTATTTCTATCAATTAACCAGGAAGCATAAATAAAATGAAAATTCCCTTCCTGCGGTCTTAAAGAAACTGCTTTTTTAAAAGCCTGCCCAGCCTTCTTATCCTCCCCTAACCCTGCATAAGAATACCCCAGGTAAGCATAGGAAGAAGCATCATACTTATTTCGCCTTATTGCTATCTCCAGCCATTTCCTGGCTTCCTCCAGATATTCCTTTCTTTTAAGTGGCAGTAATCTACTTAACTTTAAATCAATTTTTCCTGTTTCCCGTGCGTATTTACCCTCATAGGGGTAATACTTATAAGCTCTTTTATATAATGCTTCAGCCTCCCCCGGATAAGATTTTTCCTGCTTTTTACCTGACAGGAAAAAACTCTCCCCCACTCCACTGGCAATGGTCAGGGGAATACCTGAAAGTACCAGGACGGATAAAAGCACCAATACTATCCTATTAAACTTAAACGTGTTTATGCTTTTCCCTTGCCACATCCCCATAGAAAGAGAGATAGAAAAGATCAAAGCTATAGCAGGTAAACGAAGGGGAAAGTCCACCAGAGAATGCAATAAGAGCACTATCATTCCTACAAAAAATCCTGAATAAAGTATTTTTAATGATTTATCACCTGAATAGGTAATTCTCACTTTTATGCTAACTAACAACTTCCAGAGTAACCATAAGCTCAAGCCTAAACCAAACCATCCCATCTCCCAGGCTATCTGCAAGTATTCATTATGTGCATAGAAAGGGGTAAAACGATCTGAGAAATTTCTAAACTGGGGAAAAATGTAGGGAAAAGTCCCCCATCCATAACCCAGGGGACGCTTCGCTATTGCTTTCAGGGTATCCTTCCAGATAAATATTCTCTGATGCACACTGAAGAAGTTAGAAGTCTCCAGGCCAGCAACCCTTTCCCTTATTGAGCCACCCTCCCAGATAAGTAATAAGGACAAGAAAAGAATCACAAGAACAGAGAAATAAATAAACTCTTTGGTATTTATCAGCTTATATCTGAGAATGATAAAAAAGAACAGGAGAAATCCTATCCCCAGAGAAAGCATGCCTGCACGTGAACCCGCCATCAATAATGAGAGGAGATTTACCAGCAATGCAGAAAAAATAAACAACTTTAGAGATATCTTCTTCCTCATCAGAAAAAGAGCCAAGTTAACTGGAATAATGACCTCAAGAAATGCAGAAAAGTGATTATGGTTCACAAACCGTGAGGCGGTAAGGGTCGGATTAGCCCAGTAAGAATGCTCTACGAAGTTTCCATGCTGTAAAAACCCGTATATGCCGAAGACAAATCCCAGTGAAATTAAATAAAACCCAAATGCCTGGCAATTTTTCCCTTCCTTAAAGAATTCGGCAAAAAGAATAAAGAATATAAAATAAGAAGTGAATTTATACAGGGGAAATAGTGAGACTGAAATAATGGGAGAGATAATAAAACTAAATAATCCAATAAGGAATAAAAGATAAAACTGGGAAGGAACCTGAAGAAGAAAAGATCTTTTTTCCTTACTTATCAATGCGATAAGAAAAAAAAGTGCGCTTGCAATAAATGTTATCCTCCATCCCCAGACCCCCATGCCTCCATAATCCCATGTTACTCCCGCTATAAGAGAAAATGTTATAATAGGCAAAAGTCTTCTATACATACGCTATAATTATAAGGTAAAAGGACGAGAAAAGGAAAGGAGGCCAGAGTGGAAGGCAGTAAAGTCTATAACAAAAGCAAAAATATAGTTACCCGTGAAATCGAAGGCGAAGTTATCCTGGTTCCCGTAGTAAGTGAAGCTCCGGAAATGGATTCTATTTACGTGCTGAACGAAACTTCTGCCTTTATCTGGAACCTGCTGGATGGTAAAAATTCCCTGGATGAGATTCTTAACAGAATGCTTGATACCTATGATGTTACCCCGGAAAGAGCCAGGAAAGATATAGATGACCTTATCAACACCCTGCTCAATTTCGGTGCACTTGAAGAAGTGGGGGATTAATGTCTCTCCTGAATTACTCCTATAACCACCTTACTAATCTTCTATATTCAAAAGCAGCTTCTAACAAAAAGTTCTTTTCCTGCATGTGGGAACTAACCTATAAGTGCAACCTGGATTGTAAACATTGTTATATCCCCCCTTCCCTTAGAAAAAGCAAGGCAAAAGACCTGGATTATCCCCTGATAGAGCAGATATTAATCAAACTCAAAGAATGGGGCACCTTTATTATAGGCTTTACGGGAGGGGAACCCCTGCTAAGAAAAGACTTCTGGAAGATTTACCGGAAAGCAAAAGAAATGGGGTTTTTGATAGCTATCTTTACCAACGGGACACTCCTCGACGAAGAAGGAATAGAGACCTTATCCCTTTATCCCCCCCTTCTTATAGAAATTACCCTGCATAGTTATAAAGAGGATACTTTTGATAAAATTACCCAGCATAAAGGTGCATTTAAAAAATTAGAAAAAGTCTTAGAGAAATTAAAAGGCAAAAAATTGCCGCTGCTTCTCAAAACCGTGGGAATGAAATTAAACCAGGAAGATATCTTAGAAACTAAAGAGTTTATCCTGCGTGAGCAATTCAAATACAAGTTTGACCCACTAATTTTCCCTACTATTAAAGGAGACACCAATCCTTTAGAATTAAGATTAGAACCTGAGGAAATAGTAGAATTGGAGCTTTCAGACAAAGATTTTTGTGCCCACATGGCAAAAATAATAAACTCTCCCCCCCCTTCTGCCAGATTTCTTTTCCCCTGCCACAATAGATACTCAGAATTCTTAATCACGCCGGAAGGGAAAATGGAATTATGTACAAATTTTCGCGGAATTACCACAGACATCTTCTCTCTTAGAGCACGGGAAGAATTTATCTCCCGAGCATCAAACTTATTTCAGCTCAAACTGCCTCCTGACTCCCCCTGTTTCTCCTGCAATATCCGAAACTTATGCCCTCAATGTCCTGGCCGGGCAGTAATGAAAAAGGAAGCCTATTATCCCGAACCTTTCTTCTGTGCACTGGCTAAAGAAAGGAACCGCAGAAAAATAGAATACATAAAGGGAGCAAAAAAGTGAAAAAATTATCTATCGGCGGAATAAATTTTGCCTTTTCCTCCCTCGAATATCCCATTTTCCCCCTGAATTCTATCTTCCAGAAATTCAGCACACCCGATTCATCCCCCCATATAAGCATCGAATTTTCCTCCTCTTTCCCTGATAAAATATATACAGGTAAACTCATAGGAAACAATCCAGGCAACTGGGAGATATATGAAAAAGAAAACACATACATCATCCATGGATACGACTCAATCATACGAGAGAAAAACCGCCTTCTATTGATAGACAAAGATTTTCAAACCGGCACCTACTATGCCCCCCCGGACAAAAATCTTATGACCAGCCAGAAGGGATGGTTTATTCCACGCTTTTTCTCCCCCTTTGGAGAGTTATTAATTATAAATCACTTATCACTTTGTAAAGGGGTCTTATTCCATGGCGCTGCCTTAAAAATAGATAACAAAGTATGGATTTTCACCGGGCCCCCTGAGGCAGGTAAAAGTACGATAATGAGATTCTGGGAGGAAAGCGGTATAGGGACACCATTGAACGATGAAACCATAATCATTCGAGAAGATAGCAAAGGCACTTTTCAGGTATTCGGCACCCCCTGGGGAGGTACAGCAGAAGCACAGTCACCCGAAAAGGGAATACTACAGGGGATCTTTTTCTTGCATCATGACTCCCACCATACCATTACTCCTTTATCTCCCTCAAACACTCTTCCCCGCTTAATACCCCAGGCCTTTCTCCCCTTCTGGGAAAAAGAAAAGATAGAGAAGGTACTTTCCCTTTTGGAACAAATAAATCAAAAAACAATGCTTTTTAGCCTTGGATTTGCCAAGGATAAAAATATCGTAAATTTTCTCTTAAAATATTTTCAAGAATGCGCATAGAAAATGTTAACTTTTCCGGGTTCTGGGAAAAACACACTGCCCGGAATAACTTTCTAAAATGCTCCATAGAACTAACCTATTCTTGCAACCTTAAATGTCGCCATTGTTACATTTCTTCAAATGACTCTCCCCACCTAATTTCCCTCGATATTCTCAAGAATTACATAGCAGAGCTTATTGAAAAGGGAGCCTTATTTTTCACCTTCACGGGGGGAGAGCCAATGCTTCATCCTGAATGGGAGAATATTATCCGTTTCACCCGGAGCAAGGGGGGGATTCTCACTCTCCTCAGCAATGGCACACTGATACAGGAAAAAGAAGCAGAAATTTTAAGAGAGACTGTAAATAGAGTAGAAGTATCTTTTTTAGGAGGAAGAGAAAAAACACATGATTATTTTACTGGTACTCCCGGCTCCTTCAAAAAAGTTACCCGGGCAGTAAACATATTAAGAGGCAAAGGCGTTCCTACCACTGTAAAATATATCCTGCTCAAAGGAAACGAGCAAGAATTTACAGAAATCAAAAAATTCTCTCTTAATCTGGGTTGTAAGTTCATTTACACCTATGCTCTTTTCCCTAAATGGAACCACGATGACAATAAATCCTTAAGACTTACTTCTACAGAAGTTCTCCAATTCATGAAATCAATCGATACTGCACCTCTTGTTTGCAAAGACAAGGGGACTACCCACCCTGAAAACACTCCCTTTTACTGCATGGCTGGAAGAAACTCTTTTACTATAACTCCTTATGGCGAAGTAAAACCATGCCCAAATCTCCCCTACCCCTCGTTTCCCATAAGCGAAGGAGGAGTCTATAAAGCAGCTAAAAAACTATCTTCCTGGATAAAAAAACTCCATCCTTCTTCCAACTACCTCTGTCCCAATTGTGAATTTTCCCCCTACTGCAACAAATGTCCGGCTGATGGATGGCTCTACAATAGAAATTTTGAAAGCTGCGTCCCCTGGCTGAAAGAACTGGCTAAGTGTTTTTATAAGGAGGCACATGCAGGTAAAAGAAATACCCTATAAAGAAGAAAGCATCTCTCTCCACGATAAAATCTGGCAAAAGGGCAAAGTTGCCCAATGCCAGATAGAACTTACCTTTAGATGTTCACACCGCTGCAATTACTGTTATATCCCTCCCCCACTTTTAGAAGGGAAAGAAAAGGGGAAAGAATTAAACACAGAAGCATGGAAAAAGCTAATTGATAAAATAGTTTCCTCGGGTGTGCAGTGGATTTCCTTTACCGGGGGAGATCCTTTCACCCGGGAAGACTTTTTGGAAATTTATCTCCACGCAAAAAAGAAGGGCACATTTATTAATATCCTTACCAATGCAGGAAACATCAATAAGGAAACAGCTAAATTCCTTAAACTATATCGCCCTTTTACCATAGAAGTTACACTTAACAGCATCAAAGAAGATACATTTGAAAAAATCACCCGCGTCAAAGGCTCATTAAAAAAAGCAATGGAAGGGATATTTCTTCTCAAAGAATTTTCCCTTCCCTTCAAAATAAAATTCAAAGTGCTTACTTTAAACCTTAAAGAAATGGAAGCGGTAGCAAAATTCTCCCGGGAATTGAAAGTCCCCTTTAACTTCAATTTCCTGGTTTACCCCAGGTTAGACGGCTCAACCGAACCATTAAAGTATCGCTTAACTCCGGAAACCATAAAAGAAGAATTTTTTCAAAAGGATGAATACCCTCCACCCTCCCTGCACCTTCCCGAAGGTGACAAAAGAAAAATTTTCAAGTGCGGAGCAGGCACCTGGAGCTTTTCAATCTCTCCCGAGGGAAAAGTAATGGTCTGTCCCTTCTTGAGAGAATACAGTTTTTCTCCCAAAGGAAACTTACTAAAAGAATTCAAAGATCTTTCCCATACTCTCAGAGAGAAAAATTTCACTAAAAACACCCCCTGTTCCCGCTGTTCCTTATTCTACTTTTGTTCCTGGTGCCCCGCCATAGCATTTCTGGAAACAGGGGACTATCAGAAAAACATTCCCTACTACTGCAAACTAACAAGAATACTGGGAAAGCAGAAAGTAGAATGCGAAGCATAAAGAAACGGATAGGGAAAGCCTTTTCTATTGACATTCGCCAGAGTTTTGTGTATACTTTTTAGAAAGGAGGTTTGCTTATGAGAAAGAAATACATAGAGCCTGTAGTAAAGGTAGTCAAGCTTAACCCTGAACAGGCAGTCTTACAGCATTGCAGCACCCTGGCTGTAGGGCTTTCCGATTCGAACTGGTCGGGCAACTGTAATGCAGAAAGTGCGACAAATAATGCCTGCAAAAAGAGTTCCAGTACTGTTGCGGGTACTGACTACGCCGCCTATTCTTAAGATTGAAAGATTCCGGGAATGATTTTAGCTTTATAATTTCGGCGGCGTCTGCCTATTTCTCTAATACTAAGCCTATTTGCCCTTCCCAGTTTTCCTGGGAAGGGATTTTTCGTGTTTCGGTAAGGAATAAAATTGCACCGCTGATTTACTCTGTATTTACCGATAAAATTCCGGAGCCCTTTAAAGCAAAATTCAAGCAAACCTATCTATTTACCCTTTCTGCAAATCTCTACCTATGGAAACAGATGGAGTTTCTCTCACAAAAATTAACCCAGGCCGGATTATCCCCCCTATTCCTGAGAGGACTACCCTTTACTCTGGAAGTATACGGAGACCTGGGCATAAGAGCCTCAGAAGACATCGATATATTAGTAAGAGCAAAAAACTGGGAAATAGCCTACAAAACCCTTAAAAAATTAGGCTATTCTCCTACCCCTTATACCCCCACAAAAATTGAAGCAGGGCAGGCTCCCATACACACAAACTTGTTCAGCAAGGGAAGACTGGTGGAGATACATACAGACATCCTGCATCTTACTATCCCGGTAAAAATAGAGGAAGAAATCTGGGAGAGGAAAAGAATCCTACAGGGAAACGAGACAAAGATATATCTTCCTTCCCTGGAACACACTTTGGCCAATTTATGCATTCACCTGCACAGAAGTGGATTCTCCATATTCTTGTGGGTTCTGGACATTATAGGTTTTCTACAAAAATGGAAGGGAGAGATTGATTGGCACTACCTGAAGGATTTTTCCCTGAGAACCAAAATTCATCCCTTTCTCTACACCGTGTTATCCATGGTGAACCAGATAGTTCCTGAAAGTGTTCCTGCAAGTTTCCTGCTTTCCATAAAGCCCCACCCCCTAATAGAGCAAATAGAGAAATACCTCTGGCGAGGGAAGCCTTATATAGAATGGAGCAAAAAACACCACAACTATTCTGCTGCCTGGACCCGTTTTCTCCATCTACTCTATCCAGGTAGATACGGAGAAAAATTACTGTATCTCAAAAAAAACATCTTACCTCCACCTGCCTGGATGAAAAAAAGATACCAGACAAATTCCCTGTTTTTAGCTTACAGCAAGAGATTCTCCCAGGTTTTGAAAAATAGGGTTACGCGAGGCTAACCTAAATTTTTCTCTCTCTGATGACTTTTGACAGATGCACCAGTTTATCTACATCCAGTACTTCTCCTCTCCATTCAGGAGAAATACCCAGGTGCTGGTACAACTCAGAAGGTAAGGGGAAAACATTCTTGAGCATCTTTCGCCTTTTCTGAAAAATTTTTTCTGCTGTTTTTATTATGCTGTCTTCATGAACAATTTTCCTTTTTCTCTTAATATCTATTCTAACCAGAGCAGAATCCACTTTGGGTGGCGGGAAAAACACCTGCCGGGGAACTCTTCTGACTATCTTTGCTTCCCCATACAATCTTACCTTGATAGTTAAAAGGGAATACTCCTTCCTTCCGGAAACAGCGACTAATTTCTCCGCTACCTCCTTCTGCAGCATAAAAAGGAAAAAATCCAGGCGGGAAGGATACTGGAGTAAGTTATAAAGAAGGGGACCTACAATGCTATAAGGAGGATTTGATATAACTTTCCATTTTCTTTCTCTTCTTAATATGGAATAAAGATTCATATCCAACACATCGCCTGCAAACAGCCTCACTCCTGGATAACCCTTAAGAAACTCCCTGAGTATCTCTAAGACTCGCCTATCTTTCTCTATAGCATAAACCCGGGCACCTCTTTGTGCCAGCGGTAAAGTTAATGTTCCTATGCCAGGGCCAATTTCCAGAACTGCTTCTCCCTCTTTAATGTCAGCTTCCTCTATGATTTTTTCCACTATATTCTTATCTATCAGAAACCTCTGTCCCCATTTCCCTCTTAGAGGGGTATCATAGAGTAAATCCCTGAGAAAGCGGGGAGAATAAAGATTGGGATAGGTTGCCATCTCTTATTTTAACCCTGAAATTCTTCTATTTACAGAAAATTTTTTTAAAAAAGCCCCGCAGTGCCGTGTAAAAAGGGGAATCAACGAACCCCGGCTTCAGGTGGGTGCTCTCTTGGAAAGAATCTGCTTCTCCTTCCAGCCCTGATATTATCGGGGAAAAAGGAGCCTGCATATCTCTCCAAAGCTGAGCTCCCGTCGGAGTAGTTTGGCCCCGGATTCCACACTTTTTATCACGCACACCGCAGGGCTAATTTAATAGTATACTTAAAGCCTTCTCCTGTCAAGTGGACACATTCCCCCCAAAATCCCATCAGCTCCTATTAAATTCTGGGGTAATCCTCTATATAATTAGGCGGGAGGAAATAAAAAGCCTTCACCTCCTGGGTAAAGGCAAGCGGGAATGGTTAAAAGGAAAAGGATAACTATTTTGCCATAGCACAAATAGTGAGAAAAAGGGAGAGTGTTGTCTCCTTGCTCCTCTCTTCCCCCTTTTTGCCCCTTTCTCTTTTCCTCTACCCTCAATTCTTTTACTTTCTTATTCTTTCTATCTCTCTTTCCGTTCCTTTCCTCTATTCAATCCTATCTATTGAAATGAGATTTTAGGGGGAAATTTTAGGGGAAAATATTCCTAAATCGCTGTGCTGAAAAAGCGGATAAAAACGACAGAATCTTTACTTATCATGGGTGATTTGGATGGAATTGAAGATGCAGGGTTGTAGTAGAGTAAATT
>JAADFP010000115.1 GCA_013152825.1 Caldisericota bacterium
CTCCTGCAGTAACATAATATCCCAGGGCTATACAGGCCAGCACTGCTATGCTGGCAAGCTCGGTAAGCTCGAGCTTGCCGGTAAAGAACCCCTTAAACGAACCCACTATCATGGGAATACCCAGGAGAAGTGCTCCCAGCAAAGCACTTATACCAGAAATCTCCGGACGGTCCGGGAACATGCGCGTGGCTATAAAGGCATTGAAAATAAGAATTCCCCCGATAAGAGTGAATATGAGACGCCGGACTAATTCCCTTTCTTCTTCATGAGCATGTACTGGATGGTAAAGTTCTTCTTTCATTTACTTACTCTCTTTCCATCGTTGTTTCTTTCCCAGGATTATTCTCAATTCATTCTCCTTGCCCGGGAATGGTCTTTTCAGGATGAATTTATTCTGTAAATTGGCCAGTATTTCTTCTATCTTTTCTTGATAGAAGTAAGCAAGATACACATTAAGCCCCTTAGACCCCTCCCCGAATTTCTGGGTAAGTTTTTCAATATACTCGGCATCAGCACGTGCTTCATTAACTACTTCGCTGCGGTAGGTATTTGCCTCTCCCACAATCCTCGCCGCTTCTCCCCGTGCAGTATTCACTACCCGGTTGGCATAAGACTTAGCTTCATTTATGCGTGCACTTTTTATCTGCTCGGATTTAATCACTTTGTTAAATGCATCTGCTACCTGGAGAGGCGGAACCGAACGATCCAGGTACACGGCCACAAGGGTTAAGCCAGAACCCAGCTCGTCAAGAGTCTTCTGTGCCTCGTTTTTGACCATGCGAGAAAAGGTTTCCAGCCGGGTACGCAATGCTTCATCAACCGAGAGTCTTCCTCCTACACGCACTATAGCATTAGAGACCGCGATTTTTATCATGGATTCTTCCTGGCTGGTACGGGTAAGGTACAAAATGGGATCGTCTATCTGGTACTCTATATGCCATAAAGTGTGAATAATATTGTTATCTCCGGTTATCAAATACCCGTGCAACCACGGAATCAGGAAAGGAGCAGGGGTAACATTCTCCTTGTCTAAATCCGGATCCCAGAATTCCTTCAACTCTATAGACTTAACTTTCTTGACCGGTATACGCACAACTTTATCTATAGGCTCGGGAAAAGACCAGTGGAAGCCAGGCTTCAGTACCCTTTCATCTCCAATTCCTTTAATCTTTCCCCAGCGAAGCACTACAGCTACTTCATCCTGTTTAACGGTAAAAAAACCCGAGAGCAGATAGGAAATCACCAGAACAGCTACCAGAACCTTAAGGAAATAGAAACTTAACCTGAGAGCACGGGAAAAGTACTCTAATGCTTGGCTTTGTTCCTTACTTTTTTTCGCCATTGTCTTTCTCCAGGTATCCACCCAGGAGTAAATCATAGGGGGGAGTCCGACTATCCAGGATGATAGTGGAATTACTCTTAAGAGTGTTCTCCAGGGCTTCTAACTTTCTCAGGAAAATTGCCAGGTCCTCATTCTTGCTGAAAATATCGTAGTAGCGTGCAGCCTCTGCATCGCCTTCCCCTTTGATTCTTTTGGCCTGGGCCCGGGCTTCTGCCAGTATCTTGTCCTTTTCGGCATCTGCCTTCGCCTTTATGTCGCTGGCCATGCCTTCACCTTCTGCCAGGAATTTCTGGGCTATTCTCTCTCTTTCCTTCCGCATCCTTTCAAACACATCCTGAGTAACCTCCTGGGGAAACTGTATCCTCTTGAGTACCACTTCCAGGATTTTTATCCCGTATGTTTTCTCCGATTCCGCAGAAGATAATTCCTTAATTTTTTCCTGGATTTCGTCTAATTTAAGTAATTTCTTATCTATTCTTATCTACATTAATCAGCTGGGAAAGCTCATAAGTACCAATAACCCCGTTTTCATAATTTCTTACCAGGGAAACCAGTTTTCTCTCTGCTGCATCCTTGCTGCCTACAGAAGTAAAAAACTTGAGTGGTTCCTTTATTTTCCAGAAGGTAGAAGTAATCAAAATTATATTCTTTCCATCGCGGGTGTAGGTTTCCTCCATCTTACTCTCCAGCACATTAATCCTGCCATCGAAGTGGTACACCTCCTGGATGGGCCAGGGAGCCTTCCAGTAAAGCCCGGGTTCGTTTATAACCCGCACCGGTTTACCAAAAGTGGTGATCACCGCCATCTTCCCCACCGGCACCTGGAAGGCAATAAGGTATAGAACAAGTATGATGAGCAGGAACAACCCCAGAGAAAAAGTGTATGGGTTCCAGATTCTTTTTTTACTCATTTTTTAATCTCCTTTGTTTCTGTTCCCAGACCTAAGGAAAGAATATCGGGCAGAGGAGTCTTCTCCAGGTCAAGCACAGTGACATTTCTTTCCCTCTCAGATGAAACCACAATATATTTTCTGGGAGAAAGGAGGCTCCTTTCCAGCGTTTTCAAATAGTGTCTATATTTGAAAATGCGGGGATTCTTCTGGTAAGCCTGCAATTCCTTTAAAAATTCTTCTCCCCGTGCCTCCGATTCCACAGACCTGGTCAATCTGTAAGACTCTGCCTGTACTTTTATCCGGGAGGCATCGTAATCCGCCAGGGTAAGCTCCCGGTTTCTGTAAGATTCCGCATCCAGAATATATGCTTCCTTTCTTTCCATTGCACCCACAACTTTCTCAAAACTCAATGCCGTCTCCACGGGCGGGTGAACATTCCCCACACTCACCATGACTATCTTTATTCCCAGATTATGCTTATCTGCTTCTTTTTGAATATTCTCCTTGAGTATATTAGCCAGCGAAAGCCTCTTCACATTCAACACTTCAAAGAAATCGGCGTTCATCATCATTCTGGTAAACTGGTTATAGACAAGACTCTCCAGGAGTTTATTCGGTTGAGCCTGGGTATATGCATAATCAAATAGTTTATCAGGGTCAATGCGATAGTAAACCCAGACAACACCAGTAAGGAAATTCACCGGCACAGTGGTATAACGGGAAGAAGAAGTAGCTCCTTCCTTGCTGGCAATTATCCAGTTAAATTCTTCTTCATAGTGCCTTTCCGTCCAGAGAACTCTTCCCCCTTCTTCGCCACGCACCCCGGCACGGATAGTCTTTATCCGCTCTACATCGTAAATCTTAGCCTTTCCAATAGGCCAGGGAAACTTGAGATGAATTCCGGGGCCAAAAACTTTCCCCCCTTCTATCGGCTTTCCCAGGAATTCTATGAAAGCTCTTTCATAGGGTCTCACAATTACCAAAGAAGTTAGTAAGTAAAGCAAGGCAATCTGCAATATAATAAGAGGAATAAGCCGCTTCTTCACAAACTGGTAAAACCAGGTTTGCGTTATACGAAAGCCAAACTGGTAATCAAGTATCTCCGAGAAAGAAGGGATAACTTCTTCAGGCGTGGAAAGCAGGTATAAAATTCGTGAGTCAAAAGAAAGCCGTCTCTCTGCCGTGGAAGAACGATAAAAAGAAAGGATAATATTCAGGGCATATTCGAACCCCACCGCGACGAGCAGGATATTAAGCAGATAGAAGACAAACCATTCTACCTTGGGAAGGCCAAAGTTTCTTAGAGTCAAAGATATAGCCACCAGGAAAGTGAAAAAGGCATTAACTCCCAGGAAGGTCCCGATACTGCGCAGGTCATGCCATAACTTCTCCTTGGACATACCCAGGATATAGCGAGAGAACAAGAAAATGAGAAAAGTTAATCCGATTAGTAAAAGAGGAATGGCCGAATTTGGCTTGTAGAGTGCCCTTTCCCCCCAGAGATAGAGCATTATTCGGAAGGGAACATAAAAGAGAAGGAAGGAAAGTATTAAGGTTATCCCGGGGATTACCCACTTTTCAGTTTGTCTTAAACGTATACGGGAAATCAGCAGAGTGCTTTCCTCGTCCCTGAACATCCGCCCTTCTTTTTTGGCAAGCTCTTCTACTTCCTCCCTTTCCAGTCTTTCTCTATACCTCTGCTGGAAAAGGAGAAAGAGCAGGGTAAAAATGGGGACACCTATTCCAGCATGAAAAGCTTCGGTAAGGAGAAGAGGAGATTTCACCTGCAAATACATTATGTAGAAGACGAGGGACAAGAAAACCTGGAAGAGGGAAGCTCCCAGGGCTACCTGGAAAGCCCGCCGCAATTTATCCTTATCTTCCACCGGATACCTCCTTCCTTTCCCAGATACTCCAACCTAAAAAGGTCATACCCAGAGTATAGAAAAACATATATCCCAGCGTCTTCCACAGGTAATGAAGCGTTATGCCCCCTCCTTTTAACCAGGTTTCTTCACTCCAGAAAATCTGGAAATTGGGGATAAGAGAATATATTATTTTTATTCCTGGATTGTGCATAAACTTACCTAAAATGTAATCGGAAGTAAGTCCAAGCATAAAAATCAGGAAGGAAAAAGTCAGGGTAAAAAACAACTTTCCCCTCAGGGAAAACAGAGAAGCCACCGGCGCCATAACTATTCCTGCCATCCATAGAAAAACTGCCGGAAGGAATAAATTCAGCTGCAGTGCACTTTTATCAACGAAATAAAGGATCAGGAGAGAAAGGACAAGAGAAACATTCAGCGAGATGACAAAAGCAGAAGCAAAATTTTTATCAGCATAATAATTAGCCCCACCTGCCAGAATTACTGCCACCAGCAAAGGTAAAAATTCGAACCAGAGTATAGAATACTTAACTTCACTGTAAGCTGCTTCCGGCACACCCATCTTCAAGGTCATTATAAGAACGATAACCAGCGGAACGAGCACAAACAGGAGGGAAAGAGCAACCGCGAAAATCTTGGAGATAAGAAAAGTAAAGCGGGATACCGGCTTACTCAAAAGGAGGGTGCTGGTCTTCTCCTCCATCTCTCCTCCCACAATGGAGAAAATACCCAGCACACTCACTCCCAATTCGGATAAAAGAATAGTAGCCAGCCCCATATCCAGAATCAGCTTTTTTGCATGCATTGCATGCATTAGAGTAAACATGGTAAATGCAGGACTGGCCAGGATAAAGAGGTATGCTCCCACGGTAACAAGAGAAAAAAACGGCTGTCGGATTACATTATAGAACGAAATATGGGCTAATGCAGGAAAAGCTCTCATAATAAGTAAGACATTACTTCAACTTGACTCCAAAATTACCACGGAGCACATATCCAAATTATAAAGCTTTAAATTATACCACAAGAAATGACTTTTCATATCTGTAATACTATTTCTCCATAATATACCATACCCCTGTATTGTATGGCAAGGGGGTTGGGAAAGATGGCAAATAGCCCCTGTTCCCGGAGGATGCGGGGAGGACAGACAGGTATGACAGGCGGGCAATCAACCAGGAATACCAGGATAATAAGAAACCAGGATTACCCATTCACTACTTACTGCTCACCATTTACTTTTTACTGCTTACTAACTCTTCCCTCGCTACTCACTACCAAGTACTCCCCAGTCTATAGCCTCATTCGGTAACCGGTTGCGGTTGCGCCGCTCGAAACGGTATCCGTTATCCGTCTACCGTCTCCCCCCTCTGTGCCTCTCTTTCTCCTCCTCGTCATTCCCGCGCAAGCGGGAATCCAGGATTCTGTATCCTGCATCGCCCTTCCCTCACTACTAACTACTATCTACTCACTACTTCCCCCAGTCTATGGTCTAAAGTCTTTCTATCTCCACGGGAGCTCCCTCCTTCTCCACGCTCTCCATCACCGCAGCAGCAATGCTCGTAGTTACCACTCCGTCTTCTCCCATGGCTACTTTCCCCTTCAGATTTTCAATTTTTCCGCCCTGCCTCAAAAACTGGAGGTTATAGATAAAGTCCATTATTGATTCAAAGCCGTACCCGTGGTACTCCTCGTTACCCCATTTATCCTCGGTTTTCTCAAAGAAACCCAGGTTAAAAGTCTTCATTCCTCTTCCCCTAAAACAGCCTCTCATCCCCCGATACTGTGAATCCACCTCTATCATGCCCTTATCCCCCACCAGGCGGAATTCCTGGTTTACCACTGCCTCAAATTCCTCGGGAAGAATCCAGGAAGTATCAAAGGTAATGGATATTCCATCTTCATACTCCACCTTGGCCTGTATAGAATCGTAGGTGTCTATTCCCATATTCTTGAGAACTCTCTTTATCCCGGTAGCCACCACCCTCACTGGCTTTTTCTTGATTATCCAGGTAAGCAAGTCATAGAAATGTACTCCCAGGAACCAGACGGGGGAAGAGCGGGGAGCCCAATTGGGGAAACAGTCCCGGGGCAGATTTATGACATCTTCCATCATTACATGGCCATACTGAATTTCTCCCAGCTCTCCGCTTTTTACTATTCTTTCTGCTTCCCTGTGATAAGGGTCATAACGTTTATGAAAATCCACCTGCAGGAAAACCCCCTTATCCCGGGCCTTTCTATCAATTTCCCTGGCTCCCTGCACCGTAACATCCAGTGGTTTCTCCACTAAAAGAGGCAATCCCCGCTCAATAACCTCCAGAGCTATATCTTTGTGTAAATGGTCCGGGGTAGCAATGGTCACGGCATCCGGCTTTTCAGTCTCCAGCATCTGGCGAAAATCTGTATAACCTTTCACCCCGAAACTCTCGTATTGTTTTTTAAGTGTTTCTTCATTCAAATCAGACAGGGCAAGAAGTTTTACTTCTCCCCTTCTCTCCATTTGCTTGAAAGCTCTCAAATGATTTGTCCCAAAAGCTCCTCCTCCAATTACACAGATCTTAATCATTCTCTTCCTCCCGGGTTAAAAAATGGATTAATATTTCAGAAGCCTTTATAATTTCATCAATACTGATTTTTTCCTCCCTGGAATGCGCTTCACAGATATCTCCCGGCCCAAAAACCACTACCGGCATTTTCCCCACATGGTAGAAAAGGCGAGCATCGCAACTCACAATAAACCCGGTAACACGCGAGGGAACCTCTGCTTTTTCCGCCGCACACTGCAACTCTTTAACCAGCCAATGTTCCGGAGAGATAGCATACGCTTCGTTACGAAGTTTCGGAAACTCCAGTGTGTAATTTTTCCGTATCCAGGCATCCGGGTGCGAAGAAAGTATCTCTGCAAGCTCTTCTTTTACCTGCGAGATACTTTTATTCGGCAGAAATCCCACCCCCCCCTCGATAACTGCTTCATCCGCCACCATGGAGGGCCACTCGCCCCCTTTTATAGTTCCCACATTCACCTGCACAGGATAGGAGTACTCCTGGAAAAGAGGCACATTCTGGCTTTCCTTCAGGAGTTTTCTCTCGTATTCCTGGAGGGATTCTATCACCTGCATCATTTTTTCTATTGCATTAACTCCTTCATATTTTCTCCCCATATGCACCGGCTTTCCCTTTATGGTAATTCTGAACCAGATAGCCCCCCGATTTGCAGGATGAATATTGAGCCTGGAGGCTTCCATCACAATCACCCCGTCTCCCCTGTAACCAGAGAGGATAGCTGCCAGGCTGCCATTTCCCCCCACCTCCTCCTCAATTACTATCTGGATATGCCCTCTTTTCCTTATTTTAAGCCCCAAATCCTTTATGGCCAGAAAGGCAAGGTAGAGAGCAGCTATCTGTCCCTTGCAATCCACTGCTCCCCTGCCAATTACCCAATCTCCCTCTACCCGGGGGCTAAAGGCATCTTCCCAGTCAGCGGGACCTACAACATCGGAATGGGTATTGATAATAATAGACCTCTCTCCCTCCCCTTCCCAGAAAGCCAAGAGATTCTTGCGCTCGGATAGTGGATATTCCTGCGGTAGAGAGATATACTCCTGATGCTTCTGCAGCTCTGGAGGAAAAGGAACAAGCTCGGTTTTCAAGGCAAGCGAAGAGAAAACCTCCTTAAGATGCTCCTGGATTTGTTTCTCCCCCCCGCCAGTAACACTGGAGAGGGAAATTAACTCTTTAAGAAAATTTATCAACTCCTGCTTTTTAGAAATTAGATACGCCCTTTCTCTCCTGGCACTATGCTCAGACATTTAACAAACTCCTTACAGATATACTTTTAAACCCTAAATCCAAAATCCTAAATAAACCCAAAATCCAAATGCTCAAGCTCAAAACTCGCGTACTGAGGGAACCCTGCCCGCCTCCCGATGGATATCGGGACAGGCGGGCGCTACTAACTACTTCCCGCAGATCGTCTCACTTAGAGCAGAATCAATAATCTCTATGCCGGTTTCCAGTTCCTTCCGGCTGATAGAAAGAGGAGGCGCAATTCTCAGCACATTACCGAACATTCCAATAGGAGCAATCATTAAGAGTCCACGCTCATACGCTTTCTGCACTACCTTCCTGGCTTTTTCCGGCGAGGGTTTTTTGCTTTTTTTATCCTCTACTATTTCCAGCCCCCAGACAAGCCCCATTCCCCTCACATCGCCTAAAATACTGTGGCGAGAAAGCAATTCCTGGAAAGATTTATCTAAAAACTCCCCCTCCCTGCCTCGCATTCTCCACCAGGTTTTCTTCCATAATAATATTTATATTTTCCAGTGCCACCCTGGAGCAAAACGGGTTTCCTCCGTGGGTAGAAGAAAGAGAACCAGGAGTAAGAATATCCATAATACGCGCTTCTCCTATCAGGGCAGAAAGAGGCACAGAAGAAGTAATCCCTTTTCCCAGGCAAAGCAGGTTGGGAGTAATTCCGTAGTGCTCAAAACCAAATAACCGCCCGGTTCTTCCAAAAGAAGCCTGCACCTCATCGATAATCAATAAAGCTTCTTTCTCCCCGGCCAGCTTTTCCAGCTTTTTCATCCATTCCCGGGGAGGAATAATAGAACCTGCCCCCCCCTGGTAAGTCTCAGTTATAAAGGCAGCAATGCGGTTTTCTGACTCGCACGGCAACACCCAATCCACAATAAAATCAAAACAGTAGGTTTTGCAGGCAGGATACGTCCGGTCAAAAGGGCAACGGTAACAATAAGGAAAAGGAGCCAGAATTATCCCGGGCAAAAAAGGCCCAAAACCACGCGTTCCTGCTCCGCTTTTCTTCCCTCCAATGGAAAGCGCTCCGTAAGTTCGTCCGTGAAATGCCCCGTAAAAAGCTACTATCTCGTATTTCCCCGTATAAAGGCGGGAAAGTTTTACCGCTGCTTCCGTGGTTTCAGCTCCGGTAGTAAGTAAAAAAGCCTTATCCAGGTTGGGGGGAGTAATTTCCACCAATTTCCTGGCCAGCTGCAAACGGTATTCCGTGGGAAAATCGTAGCAATTTATCACCCTATCAGCCTGCTCTCTTATAGCTTTTACCAGCCTGGGATGGGAATGCCCAATGCCCTACATTTGCCACCAGCACCCCGGAGGAAAAATCCAGGAAAACATTACCTTCCACATCCTCCACATAAACACCCTGAGCCTTTTCCCAGACTGCCGGCACCTGCTCGCTCATGGAACGAGGTTCATAGGTTTCCTTTAACTTCAGGATCTCTCTCGTTTTCCCACCAGGGAGATTCTTGGTCAATTTAATCCCCTCGCTCATGTTCATACCTCCTTATTTATTAGTTATTAAGAAAAAGGCGAATATAAATTGGTTATAGGAAGGCGCCTGTCCCTTCCAAAAGCACGGGGAGATATTTTTATACCCGGGGGCGCCTGTCGCCTTTTATACTCGTTTCTATCTACCATACGAATAACATCCCTTACAACATCTTCCTTGTATCCGAGCCCAAGAAGTTCCTGGAAAGAATATTCCTTTTCCACATAGGCCTTAAGAATAGCATCCAGTACCTCGTAAGGAGGAAGGGTATCCTGGTCCTTCTGCCCCGGCCTTAATTCTGCAGAGGGTGGTTTTTTAATGATATTTTCCGGAATAATTTCCTTACCTTCCCTACAATTAATAAAACGGGCAACTCTATATACTTCTGTTTTATATACATCCTTGAGGACAGCAAACCCGCCGGCCATATCTCCGTAAAGCGTAGCATACCCACAGCTCATCTCACTCTTCTTATTCCCTGTAGTTAAAACCAGCCAGCCAAACTTATTGGACAAGGCCATCAAAAGATTGCCCCGTATTCTCGCCTGGATATTTTCTTCGGTAACGTCTTCCTTTAAAGCTTTAAAAACTTCCCTTTTTAGCACCTTACGATAAGCATTAAAAATTTCCTGGATGGGAAGAGTAAAAGTCTTAATCCCCAGGTTTTTAGACAGGATTTGCGCATCCTCCATGCTGGAAGGAGCATTATACTGAGAAGGCATGATTACTCCTACCACGTTCTCCTCCCCCAGCGCCTCCCTGGCAATACAGGCTACCAGGGAAGAATCTATTCCCCCGCTCAACCCCACCAGAACCTTTTCAATTCAAATCCATTCTTCCTGACATAATCCCGGGTGCCCAGCACCAATGCCCGAAAGATCTCTTCTTCCTGTACAGGAACAGTCTCAATCCTTTTCTCCAGCCTTTTATCTTTATGCTTGCCTTCTCTGCTTATCTCTACCAGTGGAGGAGAGGGATAATCCAGTTTTTTTGCCCTTCTCCGGGGATCCTGCAGGTGGGAACGTAATACCCTATCCGGCTCCAGGTCTATTGTGACCAGGTCTTCCTGGAATATCTTTGCCCTCACCATCAGATAGCCTTTTTCGTCAAACACCAGGCTCCCGCCGTCGAAAACGAGTTCATCCTGCCCCCCTACCATGTTTACATACGCCACTATCGCCCCACACTCCTGCGCGCGCGTAGAAAGCATCTTTTCCCGTAATTCGCGTTTACCCACATGGAAAGGTGAAGCAGAAATATTGACAAGCACCTGGGCTTCTCCCCCTATTGCCTGGTTGAGATGCGGTCCTTCTGGATACCATATATCCTCGCAGATGCTCACTCCTACTCGGGTACCATTAATCAGGAAAACCGGTGTCTCCCGGCCTCTCTGAAAATACCTGTACTCATCAAACACCCCGTAATTTGGCAGAAAAATCTTACGATATACTCCCCTGACTTCCCCTTCTGAAATTACTGCAAGCGCATTGAATATGTCATCTTCCACCTCTACAAACCCCACCACGGCCACTATTCCCCTGACCTCCCCGGCCAGAGAATTCAATGCCTCCATATTCTCCTGCAAGAATTGCGGCTTGAGTAAAAGATCCTCCGGAGGATAACCGGTGAGAGCAAGTTCGGGGAATATCACAATATCTGATTCCCGGGCGTGTGCTTTTTCTATAAAGCTAAGGATTTTATCTGAATTGCCCTTTAAATCTCCCACAGTGGAATTTATTTGCGCCAGGGACACACGCAACAAATTTCTTTCCATACCCCAAGTTTATCTCAAAAAGGTAAAAAATTCAAAAAAAACCCCGGGGGAGAGGTTAGAATTTAGACTTAAGACTATAGACGTTAGACTATAGACTGGGGAGTAGTTGGTAGCGAGTAGATAGTAGTGAGAGGAGAATTAGTTACTGGTTTTGGGTTGGTAGGTGCAAAATGCAAAATCCAGGGACAGTTTTCCCTATCTACTAACTACTGTCTACTATCTACTGAGATAGTAGCGAGGGAAGGGTAGTGAGCAGTGAATAGATAATCCTGGTTTCTTAGGATCCTGGTATTCCTGGTTTATTGCCCGCCTATCCCAACCCCGGCAGAACGTTGGGGAAGGCA
>JAADFP010000116.1 GCA_013152825.1 Caldisericota bacterium
ATAATTCTCCCAGAACACAGCCTCAGGAGAGGAGAGATTGGAGACAACAACAAAAGAAAATAGATTAGAAGAAATAGCTCCATGCCATAATTTGGGAAAAAGGAAAGGGAAAGCTTCTGTGCGAGTGTAAGCCCAGTGATTAGTGTAATATGAAGCTATAGCAGTATAAAGAGAGGGAGGGAAAGAATAGTTAAGCTGGTATTTGATGGTAATTGTCTCGCCAGGGGACAACACGATTCCTTCATAATCCTGAATGGGTTTGGTAAATTTATACCAGAAACCTCTGGGAGGCGAAGGAGGGAAGAAATAATCTTTAGATTTCTCTCCTGGTTGAACATGTTTCCTTATTTCGAAGTGAACAAATCTGAGGTAGTTTTTCTTAGGAGGTATAGCTGGTTCACCTATTCTAAGGGATTTATTGCTGATGTTGGTCAGGGTGATAGTTACATTGATAGGCTCACCCTTCTCATAAACCACCTTACTTAGCTTAATCTCCAGTTTGAGAGGTTTTTGCTGGGGTTGGGAGAGGGAAGGGGAGGAGAGGATGAGAAGGGCAAGGAGGGGGAAAAACCAGAGAACTTTTTTCATTTTACTTACCTCCTGATACAATTCTCTCAAATAATTAAAAATAATGCCAGGACTGGATTACGGGCAGGATTAGACCTTTAAGGAAAAAGAAAAGTGTGAGAACCAAAAGTAGAGTAATCAGCCAGAGAAAAGACTGAACAAATAGAGCAGTCCACCACTGGAGAGAGGCATCTTCCTGGTAGAATCTAATTTTTTCTGGAGATTTCAATTCTTCTATGACTTGAGGGTTAAAACGGTTTTTAAAACGGTAGAATTTTTCTTTAAGTTCTCTAATATCCTGAGGCAGTCGTTTCAAATACCATACTATCCAGGCAATACTAAAAACGAGGGATACAGCTTTTATAAAGACCGAGGGAGTAGGGAAGAAACCTATCAAGATAATCCTTTAAGGAAATTTTTCTTATACCACTTCTCCCATTCTTCAGGGCTCTGATATTTTTCTCCAGTTATTTCCTGGAGACTCAATATTACCCTACCCATGAAGCGGGAATCCTTCTGGGCAGGGGGGATGGAATGCATGATTTCAAAGAGAGCTCTAATAGCTTTTTCTTTCTCCTGGGAAAGAAGGTTAAAATAGGATAAAGGATAGGCAGCACTGGAGCGAACCATATAGTGTTCGTTCCTGTCATAGAAAAGTTGTTTGAGGGTCTGAATATATTCGGGATATTTCTGGAGGTTATTCTTACGAAGTAGTAAAAATTGTCCCACTCCTACAATAATTACCTCTGCTCTTATAAGGGGGTATTCTCCATTTTTTACAAAATTAATAAATAGATTTTTCCTCTGCGAGTTTAATTCTTTATGATTATCTATCTCTTTAAGATTAGCTAATACAGTGAATGCTTTACATCGAACCAGTAAATTCTCACGATTTGATATGGCTATTTGGATAAGAGTTCCCACTGCATTTTTATATTCCTCATCGATCTTTTGTTTACTGTGCAGTGCTGTCTCTAATTTTTCCATTTCTTCCTTTTTTCTTTTTGTGATTTCTCCTGCAGTCGGTCCTATTGGTTCCTTTATACTTTCTCCTTCTTTTATAGATTTAATAATAGTGTTTATATTTATTTTCTGAGCCAAAGATATATTATTTTGCAGAAGGAGTGAAACCCCGAAGAAAAGAAGTATAATACTCAAAAAAGATTTCTGTTTCTGCACTTTTAACCTCCTAAATTCATTTTGGCCAAGTAGCTACTGTATTATCAGAATCGGTAACAGATAATCCATGGATATTATAAATCACATTGATATTTACCTTACATCCTACTATTGTAGGAGAACATGTATAGATTTGACTGTAAGATGGAATACTCCATACCCCAGCTGTAACAGGTAGATTATTGTAACTTCTATCCTGGGGGGAAACCAAATAGTTGTTCCAATGGATCTGTGCATTTAGAGTTCCAGTATTGTCGTCGATTAAAGCTTTCCCATCTGTATATATTATTGCTTTTTCTGGATTATGGAGATACACATGCGCCCAGAAAGTATCAATGGTAACATCGCAGACCACCACCTGAGCGGAGGAGATTTCCTCCTGGGTGTAACCTTGCTGGGTGGGTTTTTTAATCATGGCTTCCACGGTGTAGGTGTCCGGGGAGAGGTCAGAGGTGGAGAACTCGCAGGCGGCAAGGGGAGGATTTCCCTGGGTGGTGGCATTTCCATTTTTTAGAATTACCCCGTTCTTTTTGATATGGAAATATACTATTTTCCCCGAATAGCCATTTCCATTGCTGTCAGCTACTTTGGCTTTCACGGTGAAGTTTGAGTAGGTATTTTATTTGATATTTGATTCATTTCTCTTCAAATTTCTCACCAAATCGTCTCGACCAGACCAGATTTTGTTATTGCTTTGTCTCGCGTGATTATTTTGGTTTCTTCTCCTAGAATGGTTTTATATACCAATGCAGTGCCACATATTATAGCATCATGTATATCCAGAGAAGAGGGAAGTAACTCCACCACATTTAAGTCTAGGGGATATAGAATACATCGTTCGTCATTTTCAATATAATCCAGGATATTCTCAAACGTTATCTCTACTCTGCTTTTTGAGACAAGATATTTGAGCTCTGCTAGGGTAATGACAGGGATAACCAGCCGGGTGTTTTCCTCCTCTAAAAGTTTTAAGGCTTTTTTCCCTAAACGGGGACTTTCTTCTAAGTACCAGACCAGAGCATGTGTATCTAAGATATATACCATTACAATCGAGTATCCGTGCCTATCTCAGCCTTTCTAATTTCTTCGTATGTAAAATGTGTTTTGTTTTTCCAGAGTCCTTTTAAAGAGGTGAATTTTTTCTCCTTTTTTTTATGATGGTTGGAGACCTGAGATTTAAGAGCGTTAATCTCTTCTAATAAGCTGGAAAATTTGGCTTCTAAAAGTTTAGCCTTCATATCTTATACCCCCAGACCTTATTTTAACACATTTCAAATAGCAAAATTCGGATTCGGAAGGGTTCCTCAAGGGGAAAATACCCCCCTCCACCGTTGAGGGTCCAGTTAATGGTGTAGCCAGAAATAGAATCTACCTCCTATTCCTCAGCTCTCCCTATGGCCATCGGGAGGTCTATCTCTAAGTTTACACTATCCGGGAATCCCCTAGCAAGGTCATCGGGAAATACTTTTTTCTGCCTGCTTCAATAATCTTTGGGTTTCTGGTGAGGGTAGTATCTGCTGGGATTTTTGTAGATACTCTTTTGCTTTTCTAAAATCACCCTTCTCCAGTGCCCTCTTTCCCAGGCGGTAAAGGAGGAAGGAGAGAGAAGAAGTGGCGAGGTGAGGGTTAAGGCTATAGGCTTTTTCCGCCCATACCAGAGCTTCCTGGAGTTTACCCAGGCCTTCATATGAACTGCTAATTCCTAACATAATGTTAGCGGTTTTTATGTATTTATTAGGATAGTAAG
>JAADFP010000117.1 GCA_013152825.1 Caldisericota bacterium
ACTCTCCTGGAAAGAGTGTTATAATAAGAGAGAAGGAGGTTGAAATGAAAGCATATACCTATTTTATGGCTATTGTTTCCACTGCCATACTTCTGGCCCTGGGAGTTTTGGCATTTCTCTATACTTCAAACGTGCTTTCCCCCTCGATTGTGAACTATTTTACCGGTACAGGCAAGTGGGTGTTGAGTATAGTAGGGGCTGTCTTTATTCTCCTGGCTCTGGGGGAGATGTATGCCGGCACTAAAGCGATGCGGCAGGAACCTGCAGTATCCTTTGAAAATCCCCTGGGAGAGGTAAGGATTTCCTATTCGGCAATGGAAGATTACATTCGGAGACTCGTGGTGCAGGAAATTAAAGGAGTAAAAAGAGTGCGGGCGAATGTGAAAGAAACCCGTGCCGGAGTTAACGTTACGGTAAAAGCCGAGGTGCAGGATGGACAGAATATCCCTCGCCTGACAAACGGTCTGCAGGAAAGAGTCTCTTCCTACCTGAAAGATATACTGGGTATAGCCTCTCTTGCCCAGGTAAGGGTGCATATTACCCGTATTTCTCCCTCCAGAGAAAGGGAAAAGGAAGAGATAAAAGAAGAAGGTGAAAGCTAATGGCAAAAATGAAGTTTGCATACCCCTACTGTTCTTTCTGCGGCAGAAGTCAGAAAGAGGTGAAAAAACTCATCTCTGGCCCGGGGGTATATATATGTGATTCCTGCGTTAAGCTCTGCCTCTCTGTTCTGGGAGAAGAAGAACGACTCCAGGAACCGCTACCGCGTATCCCATCTCCCAAGGAAATAAAAAAGGGATTGGATGAATACGTGATTGGCCAGGAGAAAACCAAGAAGATACTGGCAGTTGCTGTTTACAACCATTATAAGCGGGTGTACCTCAAGAAAACTACCGTAGAGCTGGAGAAGTCAAATATTTTACTTATTGGCCCTACCGGCTGTGGGAAGACGCTGATGGCACGCACCCTGGCAAAAATACTGCATGTGCCTTTTACCATAGCGGACGCCACCACTCTTACAGAAGCTGGTTACGTGGGGGAAGACGTGGAGAATATTATACTCAGACTTCTGCAGGCAGCCAATTTTGATGTGGAAAGAGCAAAGAGAGGGATAATATATATTGATGAGATAGACAAAATTGCCTGCCGGGGCGAATCTCCCTCCATAACCAGGGATGTCTCGGGAGAAGGAGTACAGCAGGGGTTGCTTAAAATCCTGGAAGGCACAGTGGCGAATGTCCCACCCCAGGGAGGAAGAAAGCATCCGCATCAACAATTTATCCAGGTGGACACTTCCAACATCCTCTTTATCTGCGGGGGTACTTTCGTGGGCCTGGAAGACATAGTACTGAAGAGGCTCTCTAAAAAATCTCTGGGCTTTGTGAAGGGAAGGGATAAAAGAGTTAGTAGAAGCGAGATTCTCGAGTATGTTGAGCCGGAGGATTTATTAAAGTTTGGCTTAATCCCGGAGTTTGTAGGCCGGCTTCCCGTAATTGCCTCCTGCCATGCACTGGGAAGAGAAGACCTGATGAGAATACTGGTGGAGCCCAAGAATGCGCTGGTGAAGCAATATAAAGAGTATTTCCGGCTGGAAGGGGTAACCCTTAAATTTGATAAAGCATCCCTGGAGTTTATAGCAGATTTGACCATTCGCAGGGGTACTGGAGCACGGGGCTTAAGGGCCATCATGGAAGAGACCATGCTTGACCTTATGTACGACCTTACTGCATTTAAAGGACAGGAAATAGTAATAACCAGGAAAATGCTGGATGAAAAACTGACCAAGTTTCGGGAGGTTGCTTAATGGCTAAGGTGATTTCCCAGAGAGGAGCAGCAGTATTCTATGCTGTGCCGGTGCGGGATATTGTCATTTTCCCCCACATGATCGTCCCTCTTTTAATTGGCAGGACAAAATCCCTCCGTTCCGTGGGAGAGGCAATGAAGAAGACCAGGAAGATTTTCCTGGTGGCCCAGAAAGATGCAGCCAATGAAAACCCTACCCCCCAGGATGTTTACAGCGTAGGAACTATTGCCGAGATCTTACAGGTGATAAAACTCCCTGACAATACCCTGAAAGTACTTATAGAAGGTTCCACCCGGGCAAGGATAGAAGGATTCGTCTCTACTGGCGACTTCTTCCAGGTGCGGGTAATCCCCCTGGAGGAAAAAATGGAATTTTCCCCGGAGCTTGAGGCACTAATAAGAACAGTAAAAAAAGAATTTGAAAGGTATGTTCAACTTAACCCCAAGATGCCGGAGGAATTTATTTCCTCTGTACAGCAGATTGAAGAACCGGGCAGACTGGCTGATACCATTGCCAGCCATCTCCTGGTGAAGGTAGAAACCAAGCAAAGCGTCCTGGAAGTCTCGGATATTCAGAAAAGACTGCGCAGGCTATCCGAAATCCTAAACACGGAAATTGAAATCTTGCAGATAGAGAAGAGAATCCAGGATAGAGTACGGGGACAGATTGGAAAAACACAGAAAGAATTCTATCTCCAGGAACAGATGAAAGCAATACAGAAAGAGCTGGGGAGGGAGGAAGACCCGGAAGTTGTGCGGTTAAGGGAAAAAATTAAAAAGGCTTCCATGCCGAAAGAGATAGAGGAAAAAGCATTTAACGAACTGGAGAGGCTTACTAAAATGATGCCTTTCTCTCCCGAGGCTACGGTAGTTAGAACTTACCTGGATTGGCTCATCAGTATTCCCTGGAAAATTACTACCAAGGATAAACTGGAGATAAAAAGAGCAGCCCGGATTCTGGACGAAGACCATTATGGTTTAAAAAAGGTAAAGGAAAGGGTGCTGGAATTTCTGGCCGTGAGAAAAAATGCACGAAATATAAAAGGACCCATCCTCTGCTTTGTGGGCCCTCCTGGCGTAGGTAAAACCTCGGTAGCGAAATCAATAGCCCGGGCATTGAGCAGGAAATTTGTCAGGATTTCCCTGGGCGGGGTGAGAGACGAGGCAGAGATAAGGGGACATCGAAGAACTTATATCGGGGCATTGCCCGGTAAAATTATTCAGGGAATGAAGAGGGCGGGAAGCAAGAACCCGGTGTTTCTCCTGGACGAAGTGGATAAAATGAGCGTGGATTTTCGCGGGGACCCTTCCGCTGCACTCCTGGAAGTCCTGGACCCGGAACAGAATCATGCCTTTAATGATCACTACCTGGATGTGGATTTTGACCTTTCCCAGGTAATGTTTATTACCACGGCAAATACTACGTATTCCATCCCCTCTCCCTTGCTCGACCGTATGGAAATAATAGAGTTCTCCGGCTATTCGGAGGATGAAAAGATAAAAATTGCCCAGAAGTTTCTCCTGCCCAAGCAAATTAAGGCACATGGTTTCAAAGAAAGTGAAATTTCTATCAGCAGGGAGGCCATAAAGAAGATTATCCGGGAGTACACCAGGGAGGCAGGGGTAAGGAATTTAGAAAGGGAGCTTGCAGGAATTCTCCGAAAACTGGCCAGGAAAAAGGTGGAGAAGAAAGGAAAGGATAAATTCAGGGTTACCAATAGCACCGTGGAAAAATTTCTTGGCCCTCCCCGCTACCGCTACCTGTTCCCCGAGGATAAGAGCGAAATAGGTGTGGCTATGGGGTTGGCCTGGACTGAGGCAGGAGGAGAGATTCTTTCTGTAGAGGCTACCACCATGAAAGGAAAGGGAAATCTCCTTTTAACTGGTAAACTGGGAGAAGTAATGAAAGAATCAGCCCAGGCAGCACTGAGTTTCATCCGCTCGCGTTCTCGCGAGTTAGGATTGGACGAAGAGGTTTACGAGAAGACAGATATACACGTGCATGTACCGGAAGGAGCTATCCCCAAGGATGGGCCTTCTGCAGGCATAGCAATATTAATAGCCATGGCTTCTGCTCTTGCCCGGGCGCCCATAGATAGTAAAATATCTATGACCGGGGAAATTACCTTAAGAGGCAGGGTGCTTCCAGTGGGGGGGATAAAAACCAAGGTCCTGGCAGCTCATCGCGGGGGAATCAAGAAGGTAATTCTTCCCAAGGATAATTTCAATGAGCTGGCGGAAATCCCTTCCTATATCAGGAAAGATATAGAATTTATACCGGTAGAAAGTGTGGACGAAGTCTTGAAGATAACTCTGGAAAAAGTATGGGAAAGGAGTGATATCTCTCTGTTGACTACGTAGAACAGAGATCATCTTTAACTTTTTAATTTAAAAGGAGAAGGAATTATGAAAAGGACGTATCAACCCCATAACAGGAGAAGAAAAAGAAAACTCGGTTTTCTTGCTCGCTCCTCAAGTAAAGCAGGAAGAAATATCTTGATGCGCAGGCGAAGAAGAGGGAGAAAAGTACTCACACCAGCATGAAAAATCTTCTTATCTGGTTAATAAAGGGATACAGGATTTTTGTTTCTCCTATCCTGCCCCCTTCCTGCAGGTTCTATCCGAGCTGCTCGGAATACTGCATAGAATCTTTGCAGAAGAAAGGGGTGCTAAAGGGTATGTGGATGGGGATAAGGAGAGTGGTGAGGTGTCATCCCTTTTCTCCTGGCGGTTATGACCCGGTGAAATAAATTTAAATAATCATGGATAAAAAAACACTTTATATATTTCTGTTGCTTTTTTTCTTTCTGCTCCTGATTCAGTATTCATCGCGTCTGAATCCTCCCAAGCAGGAGAAGCAGCCGGAAAAAGCCGTTGTTTCCGTGGTCTCTCCTCTGGGTAAAGAAGCAGATATAAAAAGCAGTCATCGCACTTCCCTGGTAGAAGACTGGGGAAGGCTGGAGGTTTCCAGCTGGGGAGGAGTATCCAGTTGCCGCCTGAGGGATTTTAAGGAGAGGGATTATGCTCTCACGACCCTGGCGGAAGAAGAAAAGAAATTGAAGGCATCTTATCCCCGTCTTTCCCAGCAGGAGAAGGCCATAGCCTCCTATCGCCTTGCCAAGCTGGAAAAATCGTATAAGTATTTTGAGAATTATGCTGGCAAAGAGGTGGAATTGGTGTCCTTCCCGGAGGTTTTCTGGGCACATCTGCCCCCTTACTTTACCTACACGGATCCCCGCGGCATTCCCCTTATCTCTGACAGTGCCCGTTCTCCTTATAAAATAAAAAAGCAGGGAAAGAAAATAATTCTGGAAAGGGAGGTAGAAGGGATAACCATAATCAAGGAATTTTCTCCTTCCTCTTCTCCCTACCTGGTAAACTGTAGAATCCAGTTAAAAAGTTCCTCCTCGCTTCCTCCCGGGAATGTCAGGGTCTCGGTGGGCCCTGATGTAGGCTATAGGGAAGGTGGTAGAACCTATGCCTACGAGGGCCCGGTGGCTTATATCGACGGCAAGTATCAGAAAGTAACCTTCTCACGCCGGGAGAAAGGCAAAAAGAGCGAAATTGTAAAATACGGTAAGGTAGACTGGGTGGCCATACAAAATACCTACTTTACCCAGATATTACTTCCCAAAGATTCAGAGATAGCCTGGTTTTCTAAGAATGAGTACGATGAATACCTGTCTGGCATACAATGGGAGGTGCCTGTCGAGAGCAAGAAAAACAGCAGATCCTTTGAATTTTCCCTTTATTTCGGGCCTAAAAAAATAGAACCGCTCAGGACCCTGGGAAAGAATGCAGAATTTATCGTTGACCTGGGTTACTTTGGCAACCTTTTCCGCATAATTTATGTTTTGAAGGCCCTTTACCGGCTTACCCATAACTACGGATGGGCTATAGTACTGCTTACCATTATGGTAAACCTGGTGCTCCTGCCGCTCTCTCTAAAGAGTTTCCACTCTATGAAGGCAATGCAGAAATTGCATCCCCAGGTAGAGGAACTGAAAAAGAAGCTCAGGGATAATCCCCAGAAGCTGAACAAGGAGATAATGGAGCTCTACCGTAAACGGGGGGTTAGTCCTCTGGGGGGCTGTCTACCCATGGTCTTCCAGATGCCGGTGTTTTTTGCCCTTTTTACCACTTTGCGAAGTGCGATAGAGTTAAGAGGAGCACCTTTTATCTGGTGGATTAAAGACCTATCCCTCCCTGATACCCTTTTCGTCCTAAAGGGATTTCCCATTCATATACTTCCCATACTCATGGGAGGAGCCACCCTGCTCCAGCAGAGATTAACCGGGTCAGAGGCGCAGAACCCCATGATGTCTTCCTTTATGCCTATCTTTTTGCTGTTCATCTTTTATAATTTCCCCTCCGGCTTGGTACTCTACTGGTTTGTAAATAGTATTCTTAGTATAATACAGCAGGTATGGGTGTTAAAGTTCTCCTCTATCTCCTCTTCCTGATTATCTCTTTCCCCCTTTATCCCAGCTGGAGGACTGACTTCCAGATAAAAGGTGAGAACATGGAGGTGGCCCCTTTACTCAAGCTGCTCCCCGTTTTCTCCCGGAACCAGAGATGGAAGATAGAGGGTAGAGTAAGCCCGGATCTTAAAATAAGCGGGGATGGAGAGGTTTTAAATATTCAGGGGGAAGTTGAGTATCAAGACCTTTCTGTTACCCAAACACAGGGTAAGTTTTATCTCTATTCCCCTTCTCTAAGCCTGAAAGAATTAAGAATTGAGCGGAAGGAAAAGAAGTGGAAGATTGACCTGGTGCTTACCTCGCCGGAAATAGACTACCTGGGGTTTAGCTTCAAAAACGTGAATGCCCTCCTAACTATAGAAGAGGGGAATCTTACGCTGAAATCGTTAACCTGCGTGCTGGGAGAGGGGAAAATTCACGTAGAGGGAAAGATAGATTTGACAGACCCTAAGCTCCCCCTGGATTTTAAAGGTAAAGGGGAAGATATAAAACTGGAGAATATATCCTTTCATCCGGGTAAAGGCAGATTACACGTCCGCTTTCGTATAAGGGGAAATGGCATTGATCCTGCCTCATTAAATGGCTGGGCAAAGTTAGAGGTGAAAAATGCTGAATTAGGCCGGCTTCCTGTAATTCTGGAGATATTTACCCTGCTTTTCAAGGGTTCCTCCCGGGTCTCTTTGCATTCGGCAAAAGGGGATTTCAAAATCCGGGAAGGGTTTGCTTATACCGATAACCTGGAGTTGAAGGGAAGGGGCGTCTCTGTTTTAGCCAAAGGATATGTGGGCTGGAATCGGAAATTGGATTTTTTGATTTTTTTCAAGATGTCCCAGGAATTATTGAGATTTACCCCCCTGACAAAACTGGTGGGAATGGTAATTGACCAGCTGGGGAATGGGTTGGTGAGGTTGAGGGTAACCGGTACAATAAATAACCGACAATACACCATAGTTCCCTTTGCTCTGGGAGGGGACCTGGGAGAGCTTTTCAAGAAAATACTCGGGATAGATAACAATTAGCGTAACAAATGTTTCACGTGAAACATTTATTTTGGTATTATATAAGCAGTAAACAGTGAACAGGGAGAGGGAGAGCGGCTTCCTGTTTCTTGGTTTAGGATTTGTTCCGAAGCCCCGATATAATGTTGGGGTACGGGATTCCTTCGGAAAGTTTAGGGTTTAGAGTTTAGGATTTAGAGTTTATTAATTACATGGGTGTCATAATAGCAGTAGCTAACCAGAAAGGCGGGGTGGGAAAGACTACCACGGCAGTGAATTTATCCACCGCTCTTGCGCTGCATAAAAAGAAGGTGTTGCTGGTGGACTTTGACCCACAGGGGAATGCTACCACTGGCATGGGGGTGGAGAAAAGTGTATTAAAGTTTACTGTATACGACTCCCTTATCAACAATTTGTCCCTGCGAGACCTGCTTATTCCCACTGCTACCCCTCTTCTGTATATTATTCCCGCCAATCTTGACCTGGCGGGAGCAGAAGTGGAATTGGCAGGGCTAACACACAGAGAAAGCGTATTGCAGAACAAACTAAAAGAAATCAAAGACGAGTTTGATTATATCATTATAGACTGTCCTCCTTCCCTGGGGCTTCTTACCCTGAATGCCCTGGTCTCAGCAGAATCGCTCTTAGTTCCCGTGCAATGCGAATATTATGCCATGGAAGGGCTGGTGCAATTATTTGGGGTGATAAGAGAGATTAAAGACTCGCTTAATTCCCGCCTGAGAATCCTTGGCATACTCCTTACCATGGCAGACAGGAGAACTAATCTTACCCAGCAGGTAATAGCGGAAATAAGAAGGCACTTCCCCAGGGAAGCACTCCGTACGGTAATCCCCAGGAATATACGCGTGAGTGAGTCCCCCAGCTATGGTAAGCCGGTGGTCTTGTACGACCCCAGGTGTAGTGGAGCCAAATCGTACCGTAAACTTACAAGAGAGGTGATAAAACGTGTCCAAAAAAGGATTGGGTAAAGGTCTATCTGCTCTTATTCCCCGGGAAACAGCAGCATTAAGGGAAGTCCCGGTAGAAGATATTATTCCTTCTCCCCTTCAGAGCAGGGAACAGTTTCCGGAAGAGAGTTTGAGAGAATTAGTATTGTCTATCCGGGAAGAAGGGGTGATAGAGCCTCTGATTGTAAGGAGGAAAGGAGACAAATTTGAAATCATTGCCGGGGAACGAAGGTGGAGAGCCGCAAAAATGGCTGGCTTGCAGGAAGTGCCGGTAGTAATAAAAGACGTAAATGACCAGGAAGCTCTCCAGATAAGCCTCATAGAAAACCTGCAAAGGGAAGAGCTGAACCCCCTGGAAAAGGCAAAAGGGTACATGATGCTCATGGAAAAATTTCACTTTACCCACGAAGACATAGCCAAAAAACTGGGGAAAAGCCGCTCTTCCGTAACCAACACCCTTAGATTGCTAAATCTCCCGGAGGGGATAAAAAGAGAGATCCAGGAGGGAAAACTTACCGAGGGCCATGCCCGGGTGCTTCTTTCTCTTCCCCCGGGGGAAAGAGAGAGAGTGAGAAGAGAGATACTCCAGCATTCTCTCACGGTAAGGGAAACCGAGAAGCGTGCTCGCAGGAGAAAGAGACGAGATCTTCGTTACACGGCTCCCTACATAGAAGATTTACAGCGAAAACTGGGCACAAAAGTTTACTCAGTAGGTAGTGAATCAAAGGGTAAAATTGTGATAGAATACTACTCCGCAGAAGAACTGGAGAGAATATTAGGAACACTGGGGATTGAAATTGATTGAAAAAACTATAGAGAAAATCAGGGAAGCAGAAGAAAAAAGAGCAGAGCTTATAGCCGCAGCCGAAAAGGAAGCGGAAAAAATAAGAAAGAATTTCCTTAAAGAGCGGGAAGAATACCTTAAAAAGGTGAAAAAAGAAGTAGAGCAAAAAGAGAAAAGACTAAGAGAAGCAATGGAAAAAGAGCTTGCCGTCGTCCTGTCAGAGAAAAGAAAAGAGAAAAAAAGAGAACGAGAAGCTCTGGCAGAAAAGGCACTTAAAAACCGGGAAAAGGCAGTAAAAGAAGTTTTGCAGTATCTGGGCTTTTACCATGGCAGTAGTTAAACTCAAGAAAATAGGTATTCTGGGGCTGAAGGAAAAGCTGGAGCATATTCTCTCCCTTCTGCAGAAAGAAGAAGCTTTTCACATAATAGACCCGGAGTTGACCGAAGACACCAGTATCCTGAATACTTTCTTCTCTCCTGCTTTCTCACCCCGCAAGGTAGAAGTGGAAGAGGCTCTGCATACCATAGATGCGGCGCTAAAAAACCTGGATAGTTTGCAGGAAGAACGGGGTTTGTTTGAAGGGCTGCTCCCGGAGAAAATCCTGGTAGAGGAAAAAGAAATTGAGGGGATTTTTGAAGAATTCGACTACAAAGCAGTATGTAAAGACATAGAAAAGACCCGTTTTACCCTCCAGAAAATAGAAGAAAGAATGACCTCTATACACCAGGAAATCCACTCTCTTCTTCCCTTCCAGGAATTGCCTTTCTCATTTAACGAGATTAAAAAAACTATCTCTCTTCCGCTTAAATTTATCCGGATTAAAGAGAAAAACCGGGAAGAATGGGAAACACTTTTACAATCTCTACCTGAAACTCACCTGGAAAAAATAGGCAAGAGTCAGGAGGAAAATTTCTACATACTTTTTTACCTCCCTTCCCGGGAAGAAGAAATAGACGAGATTATAAAAGAACATAACATAGAAGATTTCACCCCTCCTGACCTGGATGAGCTTCCCGCACAAAGAATAAAGGCACTTAATAAAGAAAAAGAAACTCTCCTCAGGAAAAAACAGGAAATAAGAGACGAAGTAAAGGTCTATCTGGCGAAAGAGAGAAACCTGAAAATAGCCTATGACTATTACTACCTTTTATACCAGAAAGAACTTGCCTATGAGGAAAGCAGGGAAAGCAAGTATACCTTTATCCTGGAAGGATGGGTGCCTGAAGCCGAATACAGGCAGCTTACCAGATGGCTGGGGCGAAACTTTCCCGAAACAGCCTGCATAGAGCTTCCCATGGAAGAGGAAGAAAATGTTCCCATAAAACTAAAAAACCATTCTATTTTCCGTCCCTTTGAAACAATAACCAAGCTGTATACTCTGCCTCGTTACGGGGAGGTAGACCCTTCCCCCCTGCTTGCACCTTTTTTCGCCTTTTTCTTTGGTTTGTGTCTTACCGATGCTGGATACGGTGTTATACTTGTCCTCGTTTCGCTTTTCCTGATGAAGAAACTGACCGTGGGAAAAGACATGCTCAAGGTAATCCTCATCGGAGGCATAACCACTATCTTCTGGGGGATTATAACCGGCGGGTGGTTCGGAATTGAGCCGGAAAGCTTGCCACGGTTCTTGCAAAAGCTGATAGTTTTCAATCCCTTAAAAGACCTGATGACCCTCTTTGTACTTTCGCTGGCTCTGGGCATGATTCATATACTTTTTGGTATAGGAATAGAATTTTATGAAAAACTGAGAAAAAAAATGTGGCTGGAGGCTCTGGGGGCGGAATTATCCTGGTTAGTGATACTCCCCGGGCTGATTATGTATTACCTTTTCCAGAAAACCTCTCCCCTGCTCAGCAAAACCGGGATATACATGCTCCTGGGTGGGTTTGCAATTTCTTTCTTGCCCTGCTTTAAAAAGGGACAAAATCCTTTATTAAAAATGCTGGCTATAATTGGCGGATTCATGTGGAAAGGGAAGGACTTACTGGGAAACATACTGTCCTACTCCCGGCTCATGGCACTCGGACTGGCCACCTCTGTGATAGCCCTGGTGGTAAACACCCTGGCTGGAATTACCAGCTCTATCCCCCTGGTAGGGATTGGGGCCAGCATAATAGTCTTGATAGGAGGGCATATATTTAATTTAACTATAAACACACTTGGTGCCTTTGTGCATACTTCACGCTTGCAATTTGTTGAATTCTTCCCCTACTTCTTTGAAGGTGGCGGAAAAGAATTTCATCCTTTAAGTAGAGAGGGGAAATACACCCTGATTATAACAAGGAGGTAGAAATGTTGAGTGCGCTTGGTCTTGCATTGGCTATAGGCGGAGGAGCTCTGGCTGTGGCGCTGGCTGGCATAGGTTCTGCTATTGGGATAGGACACGCGGCCCGCTCTGCTGCGGGAGTGCTGAGTGAAGAGCCAGAAAAATTTGGGAGCTTACTTATCCTGATAGCCCTTCCCGGCACCCAGGGTTTTTATGGATTCCTGGTGGGCTTTTTAGTGCTAATGAAAGTAGGGCTGGTTTCCGGCCAGATTCCGCCTATAACTGTATACCAGGGTTTACAGATATTCTTTGCTTCGCTTCCCATAGCCCTGGCAGGCCTCCTTTCCGGTATACACCAGGGGAAGGTGTCAGCCGCAGGTGCAGGGGTAGTGGCCAAGCAACCTTCTGCTTTCATGAAAGCGGTTATACTCTCCGCTCTGGTAGAAACCTATGCGGTCTTAGGATTATTGGGAAGTATACTATTTCTTAACGGAATAAAAGTGGGATAATGGCATTAAAAGAAATAATCGAGAATATTCTGGAAGAAGGGGAAAAGGAAAAAGAAAAGATAATAGGGGAAGCCCTTAAAGAAATAGAGAAAGACAGGGCAGAATTAAAAAAAGAGGGGCGGGCATTAGAGGAACAATTGCTGGGGGAAATAAAGAAGAAACTGGCCCTGGAAAAAGAGAAAAGAATCCTTGCCCTGGAACAGGAAGAATCCAGGCTTACCCTGCAGGAAAAAATGAGGAAAATAGACCAGGTGATTTCTGCGGCAATGGAAGAGGTAAAAAGCCAGAAAGAGGTAATCTCAAAGTGGCTAAAAGAAAATCTCCTCCTGGCAGTGGACAAGGGAAAGGGAGAAATATGCTATCCCCTTGCCTGGGATAAGTACATAGATAGCAGGCTGAAGAAAGCACTGCAGGAAAAAGCGGGAGGCAAAATAGAACTCAAGCCGCAAGAGACACAAGAAATAATCATTATTAAACAGGGAAGAAAGGAGACTACTATCTCTCTAAAAGAATTCTTCCTTTCCCAGCAGGAAAAATTAAGAACTATGCTCAATAAGATTCTCTTCTCATGAAAGAAACTGCGGTAGAAAACATAGAATATGCTTTCCTGGTGGGCAAAATCAGGTGCCTTGAGGCGCGTCTAATACACCCTTCTCTCTTCTATCAGCTGGTGGATACTGCCTCATTTAACGATATCCGCGCCCTCCTTTCCAGCACTTCTTATAAGGACCTGGGGGAATCTCTCCTCAGCATGGAATCCCTGCTGGAAGAAAATCTCCTCCGGGAAGCTAATGAACTCCAGGAACTTTCCCCCCTGCCCTCGCCCGTAGCCCCCTTCTTGCAGCGATGGGATATTGCCCACCTGAAAAAAGCCTTTCGTTCCATAGCCCTGGACTCACCCGTGGAATTCAACAGGAAAGCATACCTTGCTCCCCGGCTTTACGAAAAAGCCTGCCACACAAAAGATCCCCTATTACTTCCTCCCCCCTTTTCTCTCTGGCTGAGAAAAGCCCTCCAGATAAAAGAAGAAGATAGTTTTTTGGCCGGCGAGCTATCCATAGAAACCTCCTTCCTCCTGGAATCCCTGAACACGCCCTTCCCCCTGATTAGAGAATATTTCAGACAGGAGATAGATTTTTATAACCTGAAGCTTGCCCTGAGAAAACTTAAGAATTCACCCCTACCGTTGGACTTCCTTATTCCCGGCGGTGCAATATACCTAAATCATTTTCACCTGCTGGCCAGGGGCGAAGTGGATGCTTTTATCCGCTATCTTACTACCACCTCTTATACACTCCTTGCCCAGGACGCGCTCCCCTACTGGAAAGAAAAGGGCGAATCCTGGCGAATAGAGCTTAACTTCTGGAAGCTTCGGCTCAAAATCCTTTCCCCCGCCAACTACTCACCCTTTATCCCCGAAGCTGTCTTCTACTACCTGCTGAAAAAAGAAAATGAAATAAGAAACCTGCGCTGGATTATCCAGAGCAAATCTGCCGGCTGGGAAGCAGAAAAAATAAAAGAGAGACTGGGACCCTTCCATGCTTAAAAATCTGGCTGTAGGAAAAGGAACTTCGCTGGAATTTCTCAAACCGCTCGGGTTTGAAGTTATAGAATGCCAGGATTTTCAGCAACTGGCACAGACTCTCCAGGACAAAGACCTTTCACCCTATACCCTCCTGATTATCACAGAAGATCTCCTGCATGTTCCTCCCAAGGAAATTCTCTCTCTCTACCTCTCCCTGCCCCTTCCCGTCTTGATTCTGCCCACGCCCGTATCTCGTAAAGAGCTGGGGAAAGAAGTAATTCGCCAGTTAGTGAAGAAAACTCTGGGCATGGAACTCTGGAAAGAGTCCCAAAACTCATAGGGTAATTGCCTAAATCATCCTGCTGCGCCAGTATTGTGAAGTTACAACTGTTAAACTTAAGCTAAAGCCAAAGGATTCTGTGGCCCTATCACCATAGAGAGAGAAATTTCCGGACAGAAACAGATACAGGATATTAAGAAAGCTATACAGCTTCTAAAGCCATTATTGAAGATCAGGGATTAAAAAAGCGGGCAATAATATATTGCACGGTTTTTCTCTGTAAATTGACCCCGACACCAATTTACCTTCGGGAAGAGGATGGCTTATCCTGGCGTCCAACCGAATACTGACAAAAAAGCCGCCCTGAGAGAAGTCTGGGGGGACAATTTAGCTGTGCTTCGCTAGTACTCTTTATCCCAGAGTGAATATGTTCCCCGTCATTCCAGTCAACGCATCTATCCCCAGCCATACTCCCGCAGCAACAAATCCTCCTAGGATAAATCCATAAAAAAGAGGGAGGAGTTGCTTATAAATTTTCACCCCTCCGTATCTCAAAATAATCACTTTCAAAAGCCATCCCAAGAATATGGAAAACCAAACCCACTGAGAGGGTGAAGTAGACCCTATTGCTAGTCCCAAAGGATGAATAGGCCACCACAAAAAGTTGTTCCTCAGCCAGATAAGAGCTAACATTAAGGCCGCTCCCACTCCTTCAAAGAAAATTTTCTTCCACTCAATTCCATGAGGGAAAATAATCAATTCTCTAATAGTCTTTCCCATGAATTGGGGTAACCCCTTATAATGCCAGCCATATGTATTCAAGGCACCATTCCTATAAGCTAAAAGTAATCCACTCGTATAGGTCCCCAACAGAGTTAACAGGATAGCGCCTACAATAACCCAGAATACCAGTTTCTTCTCTTTTATTTTCTTCTCATGCACCATCTTCAGAGCATTTGCTACAGATGCCATGACAAAGGTACGAGTATCCGCTGCCCAGGAGGAAGAATTCACTCCCAGTCCTACAATACCAGATGCACCCAAGCTCTTGGTTCCTAACCAGTCAGTAGTCATAAAGAAAGGAGCTACTGGAGGTCTCCCATAAGCTACACCTCCCTGAGCTACTGCACGGGTTAATCCCACGAAAATTATATAGGCTATACCAAGAAAGAAGAGCGCTGCAAAGAGAGGAACACCCATTTTCACCAAGAAAAAGAGCATAAAGACAATACTCGCCAATCCTCCGAAAAATACTGTCCTGTAGGAAAGAATCTCTTCGCTGTCATCTATATTTCTATCTATTCCTAAGGCTTTTTTGAGGACATTCTTTATATGAGACCGACTCCTCCATAGGACATAGAAAGAAAGGGCTATTAATGCACCCACCACCTGATGAGCTACTGTGGGAATAGAAGGATCGGAAAATGGTTCTATAGATCCTATACTCCATCCTATCATATTTAGATAGCCTGTAAGAGTGATAGCGTATAAGGTAAACAGCCAGATGCCAAGGGAAAGGTCAGTAGTTATAAGGTAAGTAAGCCCAATAACCTCGAACATTATATTGAGATGGATATAAGTAGTGTGCCTAAATATGGAGAATCCTTTGTGCAACTGAATCTCTGGGAAAAAAGGGAAGTAAGAATGAAGAGCTTTTAAGGAATAGATTAGAAAGGGAATAGCAAAACCTATCCAGAAGAGAGGGTTCTTGAAAAGAGGAGGGAAAAAAGATTTATTTTCTTCCTGAGACATTGCCAGAGGTAACTGGGTTAAAGGAAATAAGATTCTTTCTTCTTCAATCCAGGTTTTGCGGAATACTACCATAACCGCGATCATCAAAAAATATGCAGCTAAGATAAATAAACTCCAGAAGAAAAGCGGTCTTATCCAGGCTGACCAGGGTATAGGAGTACCAGGAGCTAAGCCCTCATAAAAGGCACGCACTACTTCACTACCCTGAGGCAGTAGCCACTTGGGGATGTGAGGAAGGATTAATTCTCCCCATTTGTTTACTGGAGAAGCATAATACTGGAAGCCTGCTAAGATAGAGAGCAGATTAAGAACAAATCCCCAAGAGATGATAGAGCAGGCTACTATCATCATGATATAAACAATAATTAACTCTTTGGGATTTAGAGAACTCTTACGATGAAGTAATTTCCAGACAGCATTCACTATGAATATTAATATAAAAAAGAGCAATAATGCTCCGCCTGTAGAAAAATCTGCACAGAGAGGAGAACCGCCTATGATATGAATGCCGTAAGGCTCAATGAATGAAAGAAGAAGAGAGAGAACTCCACCAATCAAAAAAGCTTTCCAGGTTACGCCTCTTTCCATCTTCATGCTTGTTTTTGGGGAGAGTATACCATTTTACTAAAATCTGTGTCAACCCAAAAGTCGCAGTAGAAAGCCTTAAACTCTCCTGGAGTTTCGGGTAAACTTAAGCGGGGAAAATACAAAGCCTTCACCTTTCTGGATAAAGGCAAAAAGAAAAACATTCTCTCTAAAAAAGAGATGGAAAATGATACAGCAAAATCTTCCCAAAATCAAATTCAAGACAGGCAAAGAGGATATAAGTTCTCACAGTGGGCTGGTAGTGGGAGGAGAATGTCTAACTTGAGGTCTGGTTATGAGGTTATGGGGTGTTCATAGAGAAACCTTTGCCCTGTTTCAGCAGGCTCTTCGGAACTTGATGCCAGCTAAAGAAGATTCTTTCTTCCGCTCTTTCTTTACCATGAAACATGAAAAGGGAGATTACTGTCTCCTTGTTCCTCTCTGCCTCCTTTCTGCTCTTTCTATCTCTCTTTCCGTTCTTTTCCTCTATTCAATCCTATATATTGACTCCTAATGAGATTTTTGGGGTATAATACCAATGATATAAATGATGCCCTGAATGTGGTAAACCAATAGGGGGGGCGGAGAATTAAATATATAAAGCTGATGGCCATAAAAAATATCTGCCATACCGGAATACGGGTAAAAACAGAGGATAATAGTTTATTGTATCGGAATTTTGTGGAAACACAGACAGTTTAGAAGAACAGTATAAACCGGAAAGGAAAATAGAGAATGAGTTTAAAAGAAGAAAAATACGGGATAGGCGTGATAGTCCCGGTTATCACACCGCTTAAAAAAGACGGTAGGATAGACCATAAGGGGCTGGAGAGAATTATAAAGCATGGTATTACCGGAGGGGTACACGGTATATTTGTTTTAGGCACAACAGGTGAGGGGCCGTGCTTTACGGGAAAGGAGAGGGGCGAAATCATAAAGACGGCCAGGAAGGTTACCGGAGAAGATATCCCTCTATATGCCGGGGTTATGGACACGAGTGCAAGAAGGGTTATGGAAAATATCAGCATAGCTCAGGATGCCGGTGCAGATGTAGTAGTTGTAACTCCACCGTATTATCTTAGCTCCGGAAGTCAGGATGAGATAGTCAGACATATGGAACTATCTGCTCAATACGCTAAGGTCCCGGTGATAGCCTATAACATACCGCAGTGCACGCATGTCAATATTGAGCTGCCGACAGTCAGAAAGATATTGGAGATTGACAATATCATAGGGCTTAAGGACAGCTCGGGAGACTGGGAGCAGTTCCAGAAAGAAATATTTTTGAAAAGCGAGATGGATTTCAAACTCCAGATGGGGGCTGAGGACCTGGCCGGCATAGCCCTGCTCATGGGGGCTGACGGCTGTGTGAGCGGGGTAGGCAATTATGAGCCGCGGCTGATTGTTCGGATGTATAATGAAGCTAAGCAGGGTAATGTTGATAAGGTAAAAGAACTGCAACACAAAGCCGCCGAATTAAGAAGAGCCTTTACATCCAGTAATTTCTGGCTGGCTGGTTTAAAGTATATCTGTTCTGTGCTTGGATTCTGTGAAGAATATGTATCCGACCCCTTCCCTCAGCTGACTGAAGAGCAAAAGGAAAAGGTGATAGCTATTCTCAAAGAAGAAGATATTAAGGGGATTTTCTGAAAGCTGCTCGGATACGGCGAGATTAGTGAACTAAAACGAGAGACAACAATATGGAACCGGATTTTCTTCAAAAATTTCGTATTGAGACACACCTTTTTGGGGAAAGCTGTCCTTAACGAACTCTGTTGCCTAACGGTCCGAAGGCCGCCTGCCGAGCCGCCCTTGCGAGTTTTAAAGTATGCCCCCAAAACCGCATTAGGAAGCCTTAAACTCTCCTGGAGTCTCGGGTAAACTTAAGCGGGAAAAATAAAAAGCCTTCATCCAGGGGGTGAAGAGAGAAGGTAATTCTGATTTACAAAACTGACAAGCGAGGCAACATCTACTAAGTAAATAATGGGGTCAGGCCTTCCCGCTCCGTAATGTAGGCGTAAAACAAAGAGTCTTCAGGAGCATCCAGGAGAGTCATGAAACCGCTCCTAAACCGCATCGTTGCTCATTATTCCAATATTCTTAAGAATATTAGAATAAGGTTATTGGTTGCCCGCCAGTGGTTTGCATTTGCAGGAGGATAGATTTATAATCGTTGCACGATGGATCTGGATGTAGAGGGAGCAGAAAATCTTGCCTGCGAGATTAAAATAGGAAAAGCTGCTAAAGCTGCTGATGAAGTGGCAAAGTTGATAAAGCAGGGGTATGACCCGGCAAAGATTGCCCAATCCCGCAAAGTTTCGGAAGATATAACACTCCGCACCCTCCGCCGGCTGGTGGGAGAAGGCAGGCTGAGAAGGTCTGATATTTTCTATTCCATACCCAAGGAAAAGCGGCACTTGATAGAGGAAACCATCCGGAAAAGATACAGGGGTAAAAAAGTATCTCCCGATGGGGTCACCCGGAGCCTGCGCCGGAGGGGAGTGGATATAGCCTGGATTGAGGTGGCCATCTTCATAAATTACCATGAAGATGCATCCACCGCGTTCGGTGATTTGTATCAGGATATTCGTTCCATTGAAATCTACCTGCATGATTTGATTAGAAAGGCCCTGGAGGAGGCATTCGGTCCGGGCGAGGCAGGATGGTGGCGTAAGGGTGTGCCTCTCAGGATTCGCCAGAAATGCCAGGAACGAAGGGAGGAGGATGAAGAGAGCCCCAGCCAGCCATGGGATTACACGGATTTGCTGGATTTAGGCTATATCATGGAAAAGCACTGGGTTATTTTTCAAAAGGTATTACCCAAACAGGTATCAAATAGGAAAAGGCTGCTTTCTGATATCCTGCACCTAAATGAAATTCGCAGGGTGGTTATGCATCCCGTGCGGTACAAGAGCCCCAGGGAGATTGACTCTGATTTTGATTTTGTCAGGGCTTTTAAAATAAAATTTGGGATTGCATGATTTAGGAAGCTATCTTCGTCCGAGAATTTTTCTTTCTTCTTTCTCCAATGTTTCGGTAAATTTCTGAAGCTCCTCTATCCCAAGATTCATCACTGCTGCCGGTCCATTCCAGCATGGCCATCCATTCTGTGAGAACATTTCTGTATTAAACTGGATTATGAGCAGGAAATTACCCCTGTCAGGATTTTCATCCGCCGTTTCTATCCATCCTGTATAACGCTCAGATAAGGCTTTTCCAAGATAAGCTGGAGCAAGATCGGGAAATCTTGAATCGGGGAATATTCCTATGTTTATGTCGGGTTCCATAATTGCTTTAAAATAAGAGACCATCTTTTCTTTTAGAGCCTGCCGGAATACCCTGCTTACGCAGGAGGAGTACACACTAATACGAAAGAAGTCTTTTATAAGAGCGGGGTTAAGCAGGTTGATTTCTCCTTTCTCCTCGTTCCATATCCTGATTTTCACCTTATAGTAAAACCAGTAGAGAGATTCATCCTCTTGTCTGCCGGCAGGAAAGAAAATCTTCTCGGGCTCCATATAAAGCACGAGATCTTCATCCTGCACTCTTGCCATAAATTGAAAATAGCATAACTCCGTTACCTGTTGCAAGAGGACAAAGTGGTGCTATAATTAAGGAGAGAGAGTGTGTACAGGATGGCTGGGCTAAAAGTTCCTCCCCATTATGTTTTCCTGGCAGATTCCCTGTCAGAGAAAGTTATCCAAATAATCAAAAGTTTTTCCACTTCCCCTCTAGAGAGCAACATAGAATTGCAGGATTTTGGGGAGATATTGGGGTACGTTGATAATTGCCTGCAAAGATTTTACCAGCTTATCTCTCTTATGGAAAAAAGGGTAGAGGCAACGAATGGATATTTCCAGAATCGCCGCTCATCCACCCGCAGGGAGGCGGATGTATTCGCTGATTGGCTGCTCTATCCTGTCCAGGAGATGGTGAGCATCCGCAAAGATGTAAAGCGTACGAAATTCTCTCCGCCTTACTCGCAGTTCCATGCTCGCTTTCTTGCTATACTCGGGAAACCGATAAGAACTCTCCTCGCCTTCATGGGGGATTTTATAACCGCTGTTAAGCACCCGGAAGAAAGGGTGAAAGATTCGCATATTATTAGACTGAGCGCGACTACGGAGATAAGGAGGGACGGGCCGGATTTTTTAATGGCGCTTCGCCAATACCAGAGAGAAAGGGAGATAAGCGCAAGGGAAGAAAACAGAATCCAGCAGCGGTCCTCGGCAAGTCCGGAAAGAAGGGGTTTTTCTATCTGGAATATGCTGGGGGTATGGTTTTTATTTAAATTCCTGCGCAGAAGTTGAACAGAAGGGGAAGATTGCAGGTTTGACGGTGGGGTAAAGGGTAAGAGTATCAAGGAGAGGGGAAAAGCGTTAAAATGTGTAAGGACAAGAGAAGTTAAAAAATGGGTAAGACCAGGAGAACTCTCTATAAAATTGCCCGGGTGATGGGTGACATTGAAGCGGCAAGCAAGGGGAAGGCAGGGAAAAGGGTCCAGCGGAGATTGGCCGGGAAAATGACGGGGAAAGCGCTTAAAAGTAGCGGGTGCTTTATTGCTACTGCCTGCTACGGAACGCCTTTAGCCGGAGAGGTGAAAATGCTCACCTATTTACGGGATAATTACCTGGCAAAACATTTCGCTGGAAGGCTTTTTGTCAGTTTTTATTACTTTTTTTCTCCGCCGGTAGCCGCATTGGTGGAAAGGTGCAGTTTATTTAGAAGATTTGTAAGGGCTTTGCTGCAGCCGGTGGTTTTCTGCCTGCATAGAATCTTCCCGGGAGAAAAACTATAATCCAGGAAATGGAAATAAAGAAAAAGATAGAGGAAGTTTTTTCCAGAAATGAAGGTATTCCCCTCTACTATATAGAGTCGGGAAGCAGGCTGTGGGTAATGGAAAGCCCCGATAGTGATTACGATGTGCGTGGCTTTCATCTGCAGAGTAAACGGGAATACCTTGATTTTCTTCCTCATCCAGAAATAATAGAAATTCTATCACCCCCCTTTGATTTTGTCTCTTATTCCATAGACAAGATGTTTTCGCTTCTTGCCAGAAGTAATCCTACGGTGCTGGAATGGATTCGTGCGCATATCATTTACTACAACCGGCTGCCCGGATGGGAAGGGGTAAAAGAGAAAGTAATAGGTAATTTTGATGCCAAAGCCCTTTTTCACCATTATTTATCCCTGGCCAGGAACCAGCTACGCATGCTGGAAAACAACCAGAAATTCACTTACAAAACTATCCTTTACTCTATCCGGGGATTATTATCGGCAGAGGTGGCCAGCAGGGGATACCTTCCCCCTTTAAGGTTTGGGCATCTTTTATCGCAGGTGGAGGGATACAAGCAACTGGTGAGGATAGGAAAGATCTGCCAGGAGAGAAAATTGAATACTAAGGAGAATGAGGCGCTCCCGGAGGAAGAAAAAGTTTCTGTTCTTTCCCTCTTAAGAGAAGGATTTGCCAGTATTTCTGAGCGCAGGGTTGAACATACAGGTAACCAGAGGCTGCTGAGAGAAGTTTTAAGTGAATACGCGGTTTTTATTAAGGAGCGATTTTACAATTTTGCATGATTTCTCCCGGCAGGTGCTTTTTTTTATAGATTGTTGATATACTAAAAAGTAGGATGGCTGGGCTAAAAGTTCCTCCCCATTATGTTTTCCTGGCAGATTCCCTGTTAAGGAAACTTATTTACATAAAGAGAAGAGTCTATTTCTCTCCCCGGAAGGAAGACATCCAGTGTATAAGCAGTCTCGAGGAAATGGGCTCTTATATTGATAATTGTTTTAGAAGATTTTCCCGGCTTACTTCTCTTATGACCAAGAGAACAAACAGGATGAACAATTACCTGCAAAACCGCTCCTCCACCCCGGAAGATGCAGATAAATTTACAGACTGGATGCTTTATCCCCTGCAGGAGATGGCAGATATTTACTGGAATGCCCGGCACATGGAATTCTCTCCCTCTTACTGGAAACTTTATCCCCTGTTTATCCGGATACTGGAAAGACCAATAAAAGATGTTTTCCAGTTCATGGAAGAGTTTATAGATATAGTGAAATATCCCGAAAGAAGGGTAAAAGACTCCCCCGTTTTCACGCTGACGCTTACCTTAGAAATAGATAGAGAAGTGGAAGAATTTTCAAATATGTTGCAGGGATACCAGGCGATAAAAGAATTGAGCGAAATCCAGCAGCAGGCTCCGGTAAGAAGGGGGTTTTCTATCTGGGATATCCTGGGGGTATGGTTTTTATTTAAGTTGTTCCGCCGGGATTGAATGAGTGGAAAATTTTTGTCCCCTACTAAGTCAAGGGGAGCAATCTCTGGCCTGCTGGGTGCTTACTTTATCTTCTTCCCCAGGACAGGAGTAAAGCTTTTCTTCGTATACAGAATTATCTATGTGCCAGCTGTTCTCTACCTGGGAGCCTGGATACTTTTGCAGGCATTAAACGGAGGAATAGATCTTGCCCTCAGGGTGGGTGAGACAGCATGGTCTGCTCATATAGGCAGATTTACAATGGGGACACTGATGGCTTTTATTGCTAAAAATACAGAGAAAATATATGCGCTGGCATATGGATAATGTTTTCCGCCAGGTTAATTCTTGCAGGGGCAAAGTCCTAATTCCTGTCCTGTTTGCATAGTTTCTGCACAGTGTGTTATTATATCCTGCGTTTCTCGGATTTTGCTAACTTTTAACTGAAAGGAGAAAAAAATGG
>JAADFP010000118.1 GCA_013152825.1 Caldisericota bacterium
GTGAAGACAGATAGCTGGGCATCTTTCCATCCGTCCCCCGGCAAGCCTGCTTTCAGGGAAAGATACTTGAGGGTAGTTTCCCTATCCCATCCCTGTTCCGGTGCTACCTGGGGAAGGAACACGGCCGAGTAGGGCCCTTTTGCCAGGTAAATACCATGGGTGCCCACATTGAATTCCTGGATGCTTTTTATTTTTCTCAAGGGGGATAAGACAGAAATTTCTATAGTAATCCGGGGAAACTCCTCCCTGGTAAGAGGAGGGAAACGCGGATCTTCGAAAGCACTGGCCAGGGCCATTTTTTGCACTGCTTCTTTCAGGGGAGCAAGGGGAAAGATGTAACCTATACATCCCCTGAGTTCGCCTTCCTTTTTCAGGGTAACAAATACTCCCCTATTTTCTTTCAGAATGGGCGAATGTAGCTCTGGCAGCCTGGGTGCTCTGTTTTCCAATTTGGCCTGGATAGTTTCCCTGGCTACCTTAAGCAAAAATTGTTTATCTTCCTGGCTCAATTCACTCATATTTAACCTTTGAGGAAAACTATCCCTGAGTAACCCACCACCTCTCTCTGCATTCCTTCCATTACATCGCCCGAGTTATAATAAATTAGAAGCTGTGCCCTGTTTCCCCCTACCAAGGGCAAGAGATAAAGCAGGGTTAAGACTGCCCCCTCGCCGCAAATTGCCGTGGAAACCCCCGGGTAACGATGGGGTGCATAAACAGCAAATTCATGCAAGCGAGAAGGGTCAAGCAAGAGGATGCGATTGATAGTTTCTTTATCCACTTTTCGGGCAATCTGGTAGGGAGGATAATGGCTTAAATCAGAAGAAGCAATAAAGATAACATCTTTTCCTCTGGTAGCCTGGTAAATACTCTCTGCCATTTCTTTTGCCATTTCTTCGCTAAATTCAGAGATGACAATGGGCAGGAAAGAGAAGTTCTTCTTTATTACCTGGAGAAAGGGGAGCTGAACTTCCACGGAATGCTCGCGCAGATGCGCCTGGGGAATAAACTGGAAATGCGGGTAACTGAGAAGGCTTTCGGCCAATTCGCTGTCGATTTTAACCTCACCCAGGGGAGTGCGGTAATAGCCCTCCGGATATATTGAAGCCCCTGGGTAGTAAGCAGAATGAGAGGAAGCAATAATACCGCAGTAGTAAAATCCCTATCCCGGAGAGCTTTGTAAACATAAGCCTGTGCCTGCCCAGAGTAAACATATCCTGCATGAGGACACACCCCTCCCACTATTTCTCCTTTTAATGAGGGGAGCTTCACTCGGGCAAGAAATCCTTCGATACTTTCCCTTAGGGTTTCTGGATGTGCAGGGTAAAACGTACCCGCCACATGGGGTTTTCTCACCTTCTCCTCTCTCATTTTCTTACTCCTCAAGGAGAAATTTCTACCAGGAGGTTGTCAATTAAGCGGGTTGTCAATTAAGCGGGTATCCTCTATCCAGCAAGCAATGATAAAAAGATTGTTTCTCTGAAGTTTGCTTAGGGGCTGCAATGTCTCCGGATCAACCAGAGCCAGATAATCCAGCCTTGCCTTCTGCTCTTTCCGAATAAGAGCTATTAACTCCCCCAGAATCTCCTTTACTCCTTTTTTGCCTTCTTTTACCAGTTTCTCTCCCTCTTTCAGTGCACGGTAAAGAATTGTAGCAACTTTTCTACCTTCCGGCGAGAGATAGGTGTTACGGGACGACATGGCCAGCCCATCATTTTCTCTCACCGTGGGACAGGTAATTATTTCCAGGGGGAAATTCATGTCCCGTACCATTCTCTTTATTATCAGTGCCTGCTGCCAGTCCTTTTCTCCAAAGTAGGCCCTGTGAGGCAAAACAATATGGAAAAGCTTCGCCACTACGGTAGTAACCCCCCGAAAATGCCCCGGTCTTTTTTCTCCTTCCCACTTACGGGAAAGTAGAGTTTCTTCCACATAGGTGCTGAAATGTTCCGGGTACATTTCTTCTGCCTGCGGGTTGAATAAAATGTCCACAGATTCTTTCTCCAAAAGATTACTATCCCTCTCCATATCCCGGGGATATTTCTGGAAATCTTCCCCCGGGCCAAACTGGGTAGGATTGACAAATATACTCACCACCAGGATATCGTTTTCTTTTCTTGCTCTCCGAACCAGGGAAAGGTGTCCCTCGTGCAGGTAACCCATGGTAGGCACAAAACCTATGGTTTTCCCTTCTCTCCGCAATTTACCGGATGTTTCCTGCATCCTGGAACACTGTTGAATGAAAAGCATAATTCATTATAACACAGCGTTTCCTGCCTGCCTGGCTATCAAAAAAACCCACATCAGAAGGGCTCAAAGTCAAATACTGCAAGATAAAAAGACTGCAATAAAGCTATCCAACTGATACAGGAGAAAAGGTCTCACTCTTCCGGGTACAACCTCACCCGGTCAAACCAGATTTTTCCTCTCTTTCCGTAGGCATAAAGATATACAATTACCCATTTAACCTCCGGGAAAGGAATGCGAAAACTCCTGGAGAATTTTTTCCACTTTCCGAATTCTCTTATGTGAAACTGCAGGGGAGCTCGATACCTTTCCTGGAATTCTCCCGAAGATAGTTTCCTGTATCCTTTGACAAAAATAATGCCTTCCGGGCCTGTGCTTTTAGCTTCTACTTCCACGATGTATCTCTTTTCAGGCTCTATCTCCACCATCCGGCTGGCAAAAGTCATTCCCTCTATTTCCGAGATAGAAGCATACGGAGGAGCCTTCTCATTTAGAAGAAAAAGCATGCATTTGCCGCCTTCTTCCCTTTTTACCCAGAGTAGATTTACTCCCTGCTTGACTCTCTTTCCGTATCTCGGGTCAGAGGGAAGAAGCTTGATCCCGGGATATAGGGGAACTTCTATTCCCCATCCAGAAGGGAATTTCTTCCCTTCCTCAAAATCACCATTGGGGACAAGGTTTTCTCCCGCATAAAGTAATAGGGGCACACATTTCCAGACACCCAGAGATAGGAAAAGGAAGATAAAAATGGTTACAAAATAACTGTAACTACTGTCTTCTCTCTGCTTCCAAATCATTTTTTTCAACTCTATACCTCATTTAATATTATCATAAGCATTGCAATTAGCCTACACACCTTGACACTTTCCCTCTGAATACCTAAAATGAACAAGCAATGAATCTTAAAGTTCTAATTGCCTCCCGGGAGGAGAAAACCAGAAACTTCCTGCTACATTCCCTGAAAAACGAAGGCTGGCAAGCAGAAAACATCCAGGAAGAAAAGAAGCTCCGGGATTACCTGCAAAAAGATAAAGGTGAAGTGGTCATTCTGGATACAGATTTCTCTCCCCAGGAAAGCATGCCTCTTCTTGCCTGGATAAAGATGAATCATCCTCAGACAGAGGTGATTATTATCACCAGGAATGCAAGCACACCGCGGGCACTGGAAGCCCTGAGAAGAGGAGCATACGATTACCTGCCCAAGCCCCTACAGTGGGAAGAAGTGCTATTTAACCTTATGAAGATAATGGACCACAAAGCCCTCATGGAGGAAAATATCAGCCTGCGGAGGGAGCTCAAGAAAAAATATTCAGTAAGAAACCTGGTAGGACAAAGCCCTCAAATGCTAAGGATTTTTCACTTAATTGATATAGTTTCTCGCAATATAAGCAACGTATTTATTGTAGGAGAAAGCGGTACAGGAAAGGAGCTGGTAGCAAAGGCAATTCATTATTCTGGTCCCTTTGCCGAAAAACCATTTATAGCAGTAGACTGTGCCAGCATGCCCAGCACCCTCATAGAATCACAACTTTTCGGGTATGTTAAAGGAGCTTTCACCGGGGCAGTAAGTGACCGGGAGGGATTTTTCAAGGCGGCAGAAGGTGGCTCCATCTTCCTGGACCAGATTACGGATCTGGATATTAATCTTCAGGCAAAGTTACTGCGTGTGCTCCAGGAAAGGGAAGTTACCCCGGTAGGCAGTACGCGTGCCATTCCCATAAACTTCCGCTTGATATCTGCCACCAGCCGGGACCCTATCCAGTGTATAGAGGAAGGCACTCTCAGAGATGACCTATTCTACCGGCTGAATGTAGTCAATATCACCCTCCCTCCCTTAAAAGAGAGAAAGGAAGATATTCCCCTGCTGGTAAATCATTTTATAGAAATTTACTCTCAGATTTACGGAGGAAGAATAGAGATAACTCCTGAGGTAATGGAATTACTTATGCAGTATTCCTGGCCAGGGAACGTAAGAGAACTGGAAAACGTTATTGAAGGACTTTTTGCCTTGGGCAAGAGAGGGGTAATCAAGAAGGAGGATATTCCACCTCTGCTAAAAGAAAGGACCTACACAGAAATAGAGCTTCTTCCCTGGGAAGAAATGGAAAGAAGGCTAATACAGAAAGCCCTGGAGAAATCCGAAGGGGTAAAAAGCAAAGCAGCAGAAATCCTGGGGATTGACCGTAAAAGACTCTACCGGAAAATCAAAAAGTTCTTCCCGGAACTTGCCTGAACCCCATCTTCTAAGAAAGACTTTAGACCGTAGACTTGAGACTTTAGACTGGAAGGATGGTCAGTAGCGAGTAGCGGGTAGTGAGTAGCGGGGGGGAGAGTTAGTAAGCAGTAAAGAGTAAACGGTGAGCAGTGAGTAGTGAATGGGTAATCCTGGTATCCTGTTATTGGAATTTGTTTGGAGCTTGGAATTTATCCCGATGCTGGTGATATAGATTCCTGCTTGCGCAGGAATGACAAAGGGGGGGAATAGGTGGGGAAGGACGGTGGACGAACTACGTATGACGTTTCCAGCGGCGCAACCTCAACCGATTTACGAGTTACACCATA
>JAADFP010000119.1:0-3431 GCA_013152825.1 Caldisericota bacterium
TTAGCCGGTATAGGAATGGCTATTGCAGGCATGGCTCACTATGTAAAAAACATTATCCAGGGATTGAAAGGCGGAGGGACCCTGGTTGACCTGGGAATGAGCGAGAAAAAACCGATGCTTTTGCAAAAAGGATGGGAAGTGGTAAAAAGGGCTGTTGCCAGGATAGAAGACCTGATTATGAACATGCTTACTTACTCTAAAGAGAGAAAGCCGGTTAAGAAACCTACCCAGCTTAATGAATTAATAAAGGAGATACTCGAGCTTTTCCAGGTTAAGTTGAAAGAACATAAAATCGCGGTGGAGGCTGACCTGGACCCGGAAATAAAGGAAGTCATGGTTGATCCGCAGGCAATTCATCGTGCTATTCTTAATCTTCTCACCAATGCCATAGAAGCTATTGGAGAAAATGGAAAGATAACATTTTCCACCCGGCGCATCCCCAGGGGGATGGAGATAAAAGTGTCTGATACAGGGAAAGGAATTCCAGAGGAGATTCTTCCTCAGCTTTTTACCCCTTTCACCTCGGGTAAAGGCATGGAGGGCACTGGACTGGGATTGGCTGTTACCCACAAAATTATCCAGGAACATGGAGGAGAAATTCGGGTGGAATCCAGGATAAATCGCGGCACTACATTTACTATATTTCTTCCCTTTACTTCCTGAGCAAGATTATTTCTACTGCATGAAAATCCTTATTCTGCGCTGGGGAACCCTGGGAGATTTGGTGCTTACCTTTCCCCTCCTTTACACTCTCAAACAGGCAGGCTTTGAGATAAATCTTTTCACCCGCAGCAATTTGCTTAATCTTTCCCGGGAGCTTGGCCTGGTCAATGGAGGCGCGGCAATGGATTCCACGAAACTCCTCCCGCTTTTTTCTGGTACTCCCCTACCCTCTGATTTGAGAGAATTCATAGCCTCACACGATTTTGTCATCTCTTATACTTCCTCCCGGGAAAAGGTAAATTGCATCCTCTCCGAAATTTTAAAAGAGCGGCTGCTTACCTGGCCCGTTGACAAAAATGCTCTTTCCCATCATCTCACAGAGCACTTATTTGAACCAGTTAAAAAATTGGGAGTAGAAAGAATTATTCCTTTTCCCGGTATGTGGAAAGGTACTGAGAATACCGTTCTTATTCATCCAGGAAGCGGTGGGAAATGGAAAAGATGGCCCAAAGAGAAATTTTGGGCTTTGATAGACCTTCTCTATTCATCTTCCAATCGGGGATGGAAGGGTTCACCTCTCCGGGTAAAAATTATCCTGGGAGAAGCAGAAGAAACAGAAATTCCTTACTGGGAGAAAATTAGTGAGGTGGAACCCCATGGGACGGAATCCCAATACCGATATTCATCAGGGTATCGGGACATCGGGATAATATTCAACCCGCCTCTTTCCCGGCTCAAACAGATTCTTTTGCAGGCAAGACTTTTCGTGGGAAATGATTCCGGGGTAACCCATCTGGCTGCTTTTCTGGGAGTTCCCACCCTCTCCATTTTTGGCCCCACCTCTCCCCGCGTTTGGGGTCCCCGGGGTAAGAGAGTAAAAATAATTTACCGAAAATATCCCTGCTCTCCCTGCTCAAAAACACAGAGGGCAAAATGCAGGGATTTCCCCTGCCTTCAGAATATTTCCGCAGAAGAGGTGGTAGGGATTATATCAATCCTTTCTTCTTTAAAATCTCAAGGGAATCTCTAATAAATTCCTGTAATCCTTTCTTTTCGGATGTAAATAAATGAGATTGTGGAGAGTCGGAAGGATGTTCGTGGTATTTACCACCTTCTCCGTCAAAACCATATATTCTTTCATCCCCTACTACAAGAGCAAGATTTAATTTACCTTTCATAATATTTATATATACTTGGAAAAAGATTTGAGGAGTAAATCCGAATCTTATCAGGGCTGTGTTTTCTGTTCTATCTATGAAAAAAATGTCAAAACCATATTCGTAAGAAATCTGATAAATTTCATTAATAAGACTGTCAATCAAGGAAAGCTCTCCTTCTACCCCTTGGCATCTTCTCCTATTTCAAAGCAGAGCGAAATCCTGCACCGAAACTCTTTCGGCTTTACTTAAGCTTAGGATTTTCTGGTGCGGGGTAGTTTTTCCAGTTCTTGAATTTTTTTTAGATACGTTTTGATTCCATCTATTGCGTGCTCCCATTCCATGGAATCTTTCTCTACCTCCCAGGAATGCCCTTTCTTTTTGAGTATATGAGAGTTTCCAAAGATAGCAAAATTATGATTGCAATAATTCGATACCTTTTCTTCTCCATAATTCCTTGACAGGGGGGAAGGTTAAGTGTTAAATACGGGTATGAAGCCTTTTAAAAAACTTCTAAAGTTTGAAGAAGCAAAAAAGATAATACTTGCAGAAGTATTCCCCATAGAAAGGAAAGAAACGATTCCCTTGATTAAGGCAGAAAGAAGAGTTCTATCAGAAGATATAATCTCTTCTCGTGATATTCCTCCTTTCTCCCGGGCAAGCATGGATGGCTATGCAGTAAAAGCAGGAGATACTTTTGGCGCTACCCGCACTTCTCCCGTGTGGCTGTTTTTGGAGAGAAAGATTTTTGCAGGAGAGGTAGGAGAGACATACCTGGAGAAAGGGAAATGTATGGAGATTGCCACTGGTGCCCCCATTCCAGCCGGCAGTGATGCAGTGGTAATGGTGGAAAATACACGCAAAAAAAATAATAAAATTGCTATTTTAAAGCCTGTTTATCCCGGCGAAAACATTGCGGTGAAAGGTGAAGATATTAAAAAAGGAGAAAAAGTTCTTCGGAGAGGAGATTTATTAATCCCGGCTAAAATAGGCGTAATCGCTGCTCTGGGCATAGACAGGGTGAGTGTGTATCAGAACCCTAAGATACTTCTTATCCCCACAGGCGGCGAAATAGTCCCTCCAGGAAAGGAATTAAAACCGGGGCAGATATACGACATAAATTCTTATACCCTTTCTTCTCTTATCAGGGAGTGTTCTGGAGAAGTTAAGTGTCTTCCTCCTTTGCCGGATGAGGAATCTTCCTTTGAAAAGGTTATCCCGCTATTTCCAGAATACGACCTGATAATTTTTACCGGGGGAAGTTCCGTGGGCGAAAGAGACCTTTTGCCCCGCTTATTCTCTTCTGAAGAGGGAGAAATTATATTCCATGGCATTCAGATAAAACCCGGTAAACCCGTGCTATTTGGGAAATTCGCAGGAAAACCTGTCCTGGGGATACCCGGGTACCCGGCCTCATGCCTTACCGCAGGCTATCTTTTACTGAAACCTGTGATAGAAAAAATGGCTCACCTGAAATTTTATAAAGCTAAAATTAAAGCAAAAATGGCAGAGACCTACTTTTCTTCCCTGGGAAGACACCAGTTTCTTCCCGTAAGAATAGAGGATAACATTGCTTATACAGTATTTAAAGAATCAGGAGATATCACCAGC
>JAADFP010000119.1:3565-4066 GCA_013152825.1 Caldisericota bacterium
ATTATCTGATGAAGAAACTGGGGGAAAGGATCTACTTTGAAAATTCTGCCCTGAGTAAGGTTTTTTATCTCTCCTTTCGCTAAATCGACTTCTAATTCATCCCCTTCTGCAGCATTTTTGGAGATCTCCTCAGAGATAATTATGGGGAGCCCCACATTTATAGAATTTCTCAAAAATATCCTGGCAAAGGAGGAGGCTATAACCAATGAAACTCCACAGCCCTTAATAGAGAGAGGCGCATGTTCCCGGGAAGAACCACAACCAAAATTTTCACCTGCCACGATTATGTCTCCTGCTTTCACCTTGCGGGGAAACTCTGCATCAACTCCCTCCATGCAATGTGTCCCCAGCTCTTTAATATCAGTAGTCACCAGGTAGCGCGCCGGGATAATAATATCCGTATCTATATTATCTCCGAACTTGTGAACTTTCCCTTTAATTAACATGGCTCTGAATTTTACCACATTATCCCCTGATTCAGCAAAAGTTTTGAGTACCTAA
>JAADFP010000120.1 GCA_013152825.1 Caldisericota bacterium
ACCGAGTACAACACTATAAACGGAGGCGTCCTCCTCCTTTGAAAGGCTATCTCTATCATTTTTACCACCACTAACAGGACGCCTCCAACACCCATATATGCCTTAAGTTGACAGCACCCAGGGGGCTGGTCAACGCCGATAGGGGTACCCCGGGAGAAAAGGTGTGCCCACGCTGTGATTTGAGAGAAATGTGCATCATGGAGAAGAGCGAGGGAAAACCCCCTTCTGTCTGGACGGCCTGGCTACGATGTATTTGATGGAGAAATAATTAGGACTATTCCAGCTTTTCATCCATTATTTCTGCATTTATCTGATATAAAGTTTCTTTTACTTTATTTTCATAATCACTCTTTTTAAGAGAACCATGTCTGGCTGCTATCTTAATGATCACGTCACTTTTCTCAAAAGAATTTTCTATTGACTTCAAAACATATTTATAAAATTCTGAAAATTTACCTTTTGGCAATTTAACTTCTAAAATAATGCTATTAATCACAGATTCTTGGAAAGCAGGTGAAACTTGAACTGCGCCTTCAGCTGAAATTTTTGAAGTAGGGGTATCATAAACCTCAGGTGTACTCTCATGAAAAACCCTTTCCATCGCTTCAGTCTCTTTGAATTCATACTCTCTCTTTTCACAGAGTTCTTTCTTAATAATGGCCTCGTAATCCTGGAGAGAAACATCTGGCATTTCTTTAAATTTCAGGCATTCTACTGTACCGTCTTTTATGACTCCAAAACCAAAAATACCTTCTGCTACTCCATTTCTAATAGATTTTATAAAATTCTCTTTACCTATTCTTGGCTCTCCGGGGGTCGTGAGAAGAGTCTTATAGAGTTGCTTTATCTCAATGTAATCCTTCCCTCCTAGATATTTCTCAAGAATTAAATAAGGAGACATCTTCTCGATAATTTCACCTTCAGCTTTAAGCCTCTCTAAAATTTCGTTTGTAATATTTCTATCATCCCCGAAAATCGGAATTCCAAGATCTATTTCCCTGAACTCCTTAGCGGGAACATAAACCAGCCTATAGAACCTTCTGAGCTGGTTTCTCTCGTCCTTTTTAAATTCTTTTACGTTCTTCTCAACTTCCCTTTTCTGAGCCTGTGTGAGGTTTAAAGATTTGTCTTTAGCTACACTCTCCCAGGCAAGCTTTTTCCTTAGCCATGTTTCAAAACTAATTCTCTCATTTTCCATGGGAGTTGAGAAGAAGAGAGTGTTTTTGTTTACTCTCGGGTTTTCACCATAATTCTGGAGGATTTCTTTTGCAAAATCAAGATCCTGGGTTTGAAGTATTACCAGTTTCAAATCCTCTGAGTCCGGAATGTCTTTTGTACTTCTCGGCCAGATGTATGCAGGCAAAGCCTTCCCGGCGTGCCTTTCGATAAGAGACTTTATTTCTTGGTTAAGCTGTTCGCTCTCTATTTCAGACATCTTTGAGATTATCGCTCTGTTCAGGTTAGCTTGGCTTTTAAAGAGGTATCTGCCATCCTCCCTCCAGAGGTAGTAGAGGGTGCTTGTCAGTTTGTCCACCACTTCGGTCACAACGCTCGAGGGAATGTTGGGATCAGCACACGCAAGCTTCAACTCGCCGAGGCTTATACCCCTTTCTCCACCAGAGAAAGAGTAGAGGAAGATTGCCGTGGCAAGCTTTGTGCCCAGCTTTAAGCCCTGATAGGTGCCGCCTAATGTCCTGTCAACCTTTTTTGCGTTTGAGTCTCTCGCAGTTATATCTCCCGAGAGAACGCTCTCATACTCCCTGCCAACGTGCTTTATAAGCTCCTCTGCCAGCTCCCCGTAGCTTAAATCAAAATCGCTGAGGTGAATCAGTGGAATCTGTGAATCCTTTAGCCTGTAAACCGCCAATGAGAGGATTCTCAGCACGCCTCTCGTGCGCTGAAATGTAGGGATGCTCCCCCAGCGATGGTGGAGCACATCTATAACTTCTGGATGGAAGGGATAGCTCCTGAACATCTTGCTCCTGTACTCTGCCTTGTCTACCACTATCCCCTCTTTTTCGTAGTAGTCGATGTACTCATTCACGATCTCCTTTGCAGCACCTTTGTCTATGCTCCTGAAGAGCCTCCTCCTTATTACTTCATAAATCTCTTCACCAGCCACGGGGGTGTAGATTTTTTCTACTCTCCCAGCTACTTTCTGGAGCTTTGCAAGCATTTTCTCTGCAGCCTCTTCATCTGGGTACTCCATTACACTCGAGGGCAGAGTTACAACCAGCAGGGTCTTGTCGAGGGATTTCACGGTTTCAGTTAACTCCTGCATAAAGGCTATTGTCTGAGCAGCTAAGTTGGTGTCTCCCACCTTAAGCTCCCTGTACCCTGCTTTTATGCCGGCAGCCTTTGCTATGTACTCCAGGAGCTCGTCTATCAGTATCAAGAGAGGCTGATGCCTCTCCAGAACCTCTCTTAAGCGTTCTCTCCCGGGAGATACCGGACTTTTGAGCTTTTTAACCTCGCCTTCAAGCTGCTTCTCTATCTCGCTCCAGATGGTACCGGTGATTTCACCTTCTTCTTGCCTAGGGCTTATTGCGGTGCCTACTATTACCACAACTTTTGCTTCAACCGCTTCCTCAAAGTATCTTCTTACAGCTTCTGGGTTAGTAAAGGCATGATACAGAGCTATAAGCGAGTGGGTCTTGCCCCCGCCGAAGGGTGTCTGAATCTGGACCACAGGATCGCCTCCCTCCCCCATCAGCCTCTTGGATGTAACCTTCAGAAGAGTTTTTATCCCAGCTGTGAGGTAGGTTTTTCTGAAAAACACCTCGGGGTTCTGGTAATCCTCCACAGCCCTGCCCTGAAAAACCTCCCACAGGTCGGCGGCAAATACGTCCATTGTCAGCCTGCCCTGGATAATATCCTCATGCGGTACGGCTACAAGGTGGAATGGTTTCATGGTCTATCCCGTTTATTTTTATGGGGAGATGCAATATAAAAAGTTTGGCTCGTCAGTCATCTCATGTCGAAAAATATAAACCAATTTTTCATTCTTCTTTTTAATAAAAACTAATTGGAAAAAGTTATTACACATCCATCTGGGAATGATAATCTCCTTTTCCTTTCCGAAACATTGGCAATTTTACCTTGCTGCTCTAAATATTTGAGGATCCCACTTCTAAAAAGATATGGAGTTTCAATGATGACATACTCTTTTATTTCCTCTATGCTCACTGTTCTACCTCTGAAGGCTTCAAACACCATCTTTGCAGCATCACTAATCCAATGTTTTTTATCAGTAAAATCTAAAAGGTACTTTTGATTTGCGTCTGTTGTATCTGAAAACCTATATGTACCTCTTGGGTCTACTTTCCACATAGCTTCTTTCATGACTTCAAGCCCCTTTAATCCATTTGTTGCAAAAACTAGGTCATAAATAACCTGATTATTTCTGCCAACCAT
>JAADFP010000121.1 GCA_013152825.1 Caldisericota bacterium
CTGCCCCGGTCCCGCAGCAGAGAGTTTCATCCTCCACTCCTCTTTCATATACTCTCACCTGGCAAATCCCATCATCCCATTTCACAAAATCTACATTGGTTCCCTGCGGTTGAAAATAAGGATGGTAGCGAATTTTTCTCCCTTCTTCCTTAACCTCTACTTCCTCCAGATTCTCCACCTCTCTTATCACGTGGGGAACACCTGTATTTACAAAACTTAACTTTATTTCCTCCCCCTCTACGTTCAGAGCAAAATCCAGCCGCAAATCACGCGGAGGGGTAAGAAGCACCCTGGCTTTCCTGTTCATTACCTCCCCGCTTATAATTCCCGCCCTGGTTTCAAACTCCATCTGGCGGGGTGAAATCCCCTTTTCATAGGCAAACCGCGCCGCACACCGAGCTCCATTTCCACACATCTCTGCTTCTGAGCCATCGGGGTTGAAAATACGCATTTTGAAATGAGCCTGGCGGGATTTTTCCACCAGGATAAGCTGGTCCCCGCCTATCCCAAATTTCCTCTCCAGAAGCAGGCGGGAAAGACGCACCTTGTCCCCCTCCCTTATCACGCTTCCCCTGTTATCCACCACCACAAAATCATTTCCTCCTCCCTCCATCTTCCAGAATGGTATTTTTTTCATAGCGCCCTTATATTGAAAGCTACCAGGAACTGGATATCAGGTCTTTCCCCTTTTTCTTTTTCTGTTTTAACGATGATCTGCATCTCCCAGCAGTGCAAAACTCTTCTCAACTCTATCTTGCCTTCCTCCAGGAAGGAATAATTTATATTATACCTCGCCCCTACATGTAAATTCCACAACTCGGAAGGCTTATATCCTATGGAAACCCAGGTGTTTTTTAAGTCTTCATCGTCGTAAAGATTGTAACCAAAGTCAGTATTTATTTTCCCCTTTTTTACACTGAGAACACTGGAAGAAAAATTATCCCCCTTTTCAGACAGGTTCCACTTACTGTAGTGAGATAAAGAAACCCGCGGGTTAAATTTCCACTTTACGCGTGTATTTAGTAGATTATCCCCTCTTCTTATGCTTTCCAGCTCGGACGAGAAATCCAGAGAGCTACCATCCCTTTCCCATATCTCATCAATTCCAAGCTTGGTGCTTCTTTTAGCCTTTATCCTATCCTGCTCGTCAAAGTAAGGTAGTTTATCCTGGTCCTGGTAGGGACGGTTCTGCTCAAAGAAGACTATATAGGGAAGCACAGTGATAAAAGAATTTCCTGCTTTCCCCGTGAATCTCCTGGATATCCGTAGCTCTTCGGACACGGCAGACCTCCAGGCTTCATCTCCTTCCCGGTTTTTCCCGTAGAAATCGGTTCTCAGGACAGCAGAAGGAACAAATTCCCAGTTGTTTCTGCTAAGGGGAAGAGAAATTTTCTGCCGGGAAAGCATTCGCACACTATCTTTCTCCGGCTTTGAGGAAAGATAGGAAGTCTCCACGTCCAGATAATAGAGAAAAGGGGATATAGAATAGGCAGGAAGAGAAAAATAGAAGGAAGGTTTTTCTTCCACCTTTTGCTCAAAGTAGTTAGCCTGGAAAACTCCCCGCACACCGTAGGTAAAGGGAATAAGGTTCTTCTCTAAAAAGAAATAGGTTTCTGGATCTCTTCGCAAGGGATACGTATCCCAGCCTCTTATCTTTTCTTCAAAATAAAAATCGCGGTTGTAATTTGGGTCAGACAATTTCTCCCACTTAAAGGCAAAAGTATTTCCTTCCCACTCCTTCAGAAAGCGGGAATAAACCTTCCACCTCTCTAACTTTTCTTTCCCTGTCCTTGCGTTTTCCTCATCCTGCTCAAATTTCTCGTAGTATCTTTCCTTCTCCGTAAAATTGTAAGCATAAAAATACCCCTTTTCTCTTTCCCTTTTCCACTCCAGATCTCCTCCCTCTCCCCATCCTTTATTTTCTTCCCAGTCAATAAACAGCTTTCCCCTGAGGGAAGGATTAACATACCAGTTGTAACTGGAAAGAATGCTCAATCCCCTCCGGCCAGAACTGCCCACCCAGTGAACCCAGCCATAGGGTTTATCCTTTATCGGCAGCTGGTAGTAGGGAAAATAAAACACGGGCAATTTACCCAGGTACATCACCACGTTCCACGCTTCTATCCTATCATCCGTATATATGGTTATCTTGCTGGCCACAAAGTGATAATGGGGATAAGCTCTATCACAAGTAGTAAACTCTCCTTTTTGCAGAATTATTTCATCTGCTGTAAATTTCTCGATCTTCTCTCCCTTCCAGAACCAGGGAGGAGAGACCCCTTCCTTAATCCCTTTTACATATCCGCTTTTTTCCTTTATATTGTAGACAACTTCCTCGGCTTTAAAGGAATCACTGCCTCTTTTGAAAAACACGTTGCCTTTTGCCTGGATATTCTTCCTGGGAATATCAAAGGATATTTCATCCGCCTGGATAACAATATCTTTGAAAGTAATTTTAACTTTACCCTTTGCTACTACCCGGTCCTTGTGTATGGAGACACTATCTCCCTCTATGTTAAAAGGCAGAGGAGAAGAGAATAAAGCGGATAAAGAGAGAAAAAGAAAAAACAAAACTACAAAAAACTTATTCACCCTATTTTCACCATCCTTTCAATTGCCTGGCGGGCTTTCTGGATAATCCCCGCAGGTAGGCTGATACGCGGAGTGAGAGTTTCCAGGGAAGAAAGCACCTTATCTATGGTAATCTTTTTCATGTTTGCACAAACTGCCAGCTTAGAGGCAGGATAAAATTCCTTACCCGGGTTTTCCTTTTTCAAACGGTGAATAATCCCTACCTCCGTCCCCACGATAAATTCCTTCGCCTTATTCTCCCTGGCATATTTTACCATCCCACCCGTGGAAAGCACTTCATCCGCCAGGTCCCTCACCTCTTTCCGGCATTCCGGATGCACCATTACTACTGCCCCCGGGTACTGCTTCCTTGCTTTCTGGATATCTTCCGGCAGAATCCGCACATGTACAATACAGTAGCCTGGCCAGAGATGCAATTTCTTCTCCGGCAACTTTTCCTGCACGTAACTGCCCAGATGCTGGTCAGGGAAAAAGAGCACCTCTCTACCGGGGATTTCGTGCACCACCTTCACCGCATTTGCAGAAGTGCAACAGTAGTCGGTTTCTGCCTTCACCTCTGCCGAGGTATTAACATAGCTCACCACGGGCACCCCTGGATGTTTCTCCTTTTCCTTCCTGACGTCTTCCGGCTTCACCATATCCACCATGGGACAACCTGCATCCTCATCAGGAAGCACAACCACCTTATCAGGGGAAAGAATAGCAGCAGTCTCAGCCATGAATCTTACCCCGCAGAAAACAATTACCTTATGGGGCAACGAAGCACCCGTGC
>JAADFP010000122.1 GCA_013152825.1 Caldisericota bacterium
CCCCGCTTTACAGCAGTTTTTTCCTGTGCACTATCTTACCAAAACGTGCAGCGGCAAAAGAGGTCAGGAAAGCAGAGAGGAAGAATACCCCTTTAATAGTTATCCATTGGGAAAGGGCTGTGCCTATATAAGGGAATATACATCCTCTTATTCCCATGAGCGAATTATCTACCGCAAAGTAAGACTGGACCCTGTTCCTGGCAGATAGTTTCATGTTTATCCCCAGCCTTCCCAGCTCAGATGCTCCCGTATTCAACCCGGTTAAAATAGCGGCCACGTAAACCGGGAGAAGAGACCGGGAAACAAAGTACAGGAACGGGACCAGGGGAGTTACAATGAAGGCGAAAAGCATAATAAAAAAGGGGGATTTAACATCGGAAAGCCTTCCCCAGATAAAGTAAGAAACCAGCCAGAATATAGAGTAGCAAGTGCCAATTTTCCCCGCGGTAAAGTTTGTTATCTTCATTACATCTACCAGGTATATGGTGTAAAGGGGGAAAGAGAGAAGCGCTCCTGCTCCCAGCAGGGAGATAGAGGTGAGATAATAACGGAAAATGTTGTTGCTTCTAATTATAGATACAAAATCCCGGAAAATCAGAGAGTAATACACCCTCTTTTCTTCCCCGTTTTTCTTGAGAGGAATCTTACGGAAAAAGTGCAGGGAAAAAACTCCAAAAAGAGTGCCGATAGGAAAGATAACCCGGTAGCTTACCTTATCCAGTAGCCACCCACCCAGATAAGTAGAAATTATTATAGCCAGAACCATTTCCACCCTGACCAATCCCATGGTTCTGCCTCTATCATTCTCCGGGTAGATTGCCTTTATTATCTCCAGGTAGGAGGGGCTGACTCCTATTTCCAGTATCCAGTAGATTACCACCAACAGCACAAAATGCAGGGGAGTTCTTACCCAGAACATCAGCAGGAAAAGCATCCTTCCCAGGGTCTTTACCACCACCAGAATTCTCATGGGGTGGAAACGCGTGATAAGGGGAAGCCATAGGTAGGAGAGCAGAGAGGCAATAAATACAGAAGAAGCGATAAGGGCAATCTGAGCATTGGTGGCTCCTATTTTCCTGGCGGTAACCAGTAGAAAAGCTATGACAAAGCCATAGAAAACCCCGTAAGAAATTGCTCCCAGGGAATCGTAGTGATAAGCCATCCGGTACCAGGAAGGAATTCTCCGGTTAAAAAGCATGCACGGATTATAGTAACTCGGGATAAAAAAAGCAACGGGTATCTTGTAATTTTAGAACAGAAAAGATAAATTGAAGTAAGGAGGAATGAAAATGAGAAGAAATCTCTTGCTAACTGCGATTTTATTATTGAGCGGAATTGTTTTGTCAGAGCCCTCTCTGGAGATACAGAAACTATCCGAGCAGGGAAAAGTAAAAGAGGCTATTGCCAAATATCATGATTATTATCTTGCCCGGGGAAAGCATAACCCGGAACTTATAGAAGAAATACTTTATGGATTTTTAAGAAATACTGATCCCAAGTATGGATACGCCACCAGGAGAGATGCCGCAGCAGTGCTGGTGGACGAAGTAGTAAGAGGAAAAAGGAAAAAGGAAGAGGTTATTTCTCTATTCAAAGAAAATTTAAAATTTCCGGATACCGGGGTAAAAGTAAATGCCGCAAAGTTTTTGATTTTGCTGGGCTACAGGAAAAGCGACCTGCTACCTGTGCTTAAAGAGGGGCTTTATAAAGGCAACGTGGCGGTAAGTATGGACGCGGCATCGCTTTTACCTGCCATAAAAGGGGAAGCGAACTTACCTTTACTGAAAGAAGCCATGGGGAGCAATAATCCCCTGGTGGCCATTGCCGCAGTTAAAGGTTTGGGGGAAATGGGCGGCGAAGAAGCGAAAAAGCTGCTTATAAAAGGGCTGAAATACGGAGGAGGAAAGAGCAAAGCGGGAGAAGCTTCCCTTAAAGGTGTCCCTTTATCGGGCTTCATGTCTTTTTATACTCCGGGACAGGTAAGAATTGCCTGTGCCCAGGAGTTGGGGAAATTTTCCGGCGATGAGGTAGTGAGAGCACTGGGAGAAACATTAAAATCATCCGATAAAAACCTGAAGATTTACGCACTTAAATCACTGGGAGAAATAGCTAAAAGAGAAAAAGCTCCTCAGAAGAAAAGCTTCTGGCTAAGGAAAAGAAGGAATGCCCTCTTCTATATAAAAGGAGCCTTGAAGGATGAGGATTTGAAGGCATTTGCCTACAATGTTCTGGCAGACCTGGGAAAAGAAGAAGGGATAAATTACTACCGCAGTAAACTAAAGAGTGATAACCAGCAAGAAAAAATGCAGGCTCTTTCCGTGCTGACGCAGATAAAAGATGAAACTGCCTTCCAGTATCTGGCGGAAGCTCTTTCCTCATCTTCTGCCAAAACCAGAAAACAGGCAGTATATCTTCTTCTCCCCTACGGTAAAAAAGCCCTCCCCTTACTGGATAAAGCCTGCGGGGACCCCTCGCCCGAGGTGAGATTGGCAGTAGTGAAGACAGCAGGAAAGATGGGGGAGGAAGGGAAGATAATACTGGAAAAACTTGCTCAGGACAGCAATTTTGGGGTACAAAGAGAAGCCATTTTTGCTCTTTCCGGGCTTTCCCTCACCGGAAATTGGAGCACGGACCTTATCCTGGAAGAAGGTCTATTCGGACTAAAATTCTCCCGTAAGCAACTGGCCCAATTACAGGACCGGGAAAAAATCATAAATTCGGTAAAACGACAGATAAACCGGGCAGATAAATACACCCGGGTGGAATTGGCGGAAGTGCTCCTATCATTAGGAGAAAGGCAGGTGTCCATACCCATACTGCGAAAAGCACTCTCCTATAAACGTGCTCCCCGCTACCAGAAAAAAGCGGCTTATGCCCTATCTTCCATAGGAGATGTTTCTGCCTTGCCCTTACTGCAAAAAAGATTTTTTGAGTATGGGTACATGGAGGTAGGCACGGTTAAGGCCCTGCTGAATCTGGCTAAACTACCTCCTTCTGCCCAGATAGGAGGGAAAACTGCTCCTCCGGTTAAAAAGGCAGAAAGCACGATTAAGACAATAAAAGCAAGAACCCCCGTTTATGCCGGAAACAACATAATAACCCAGCTTGAGCCAGGCACGCAGGTACGTTTTGTAAAAAAACAGGGGGCATGGTGCCTGGTGGAATTTGATAGAAACGGGGAGAAGAAAATGGGCTGGGTAAAGGAGGAAAATTTACAGTAATTTCTTTGCCGCTTCCAGCACCTCCTCCACGCTAATAGAGGTAAGGCATTTACGATGGCGGCAAGTAACTTCTTTGAACCGGTAACAGGGCATACAAGGTAGGTTTTTGCG
>JAADFP010000123.1 GCA_013152825.1 Caldisericota bacterium
TATTACTAACATACCCAGAAAATTTTTAGAAGAATACCTTTTTAAAAAAATGGGGAATGCACGGCTATTTTTGTATTGATGGAATTTATGAGCCTCAAAAACTACGGGAATCCTAAACTTAAGGCACCAGTTAACTGCCCAGAGCAGGCGGGTATAAACAAAGTCCGGCTTTAAGAACTTTGCATAAAGAGAAGCCCAGAGAGCAAAATACTTTTCTTTAAGCTTGTTTTTAGTAAAAGGATAAGGGAGATGGTAAATTTCAAACTTGCCACTAATTCCGTAATATTTCCAGATATCATCTAACCGGTCTCCCCTGGGGAAAAACCGCGGGACTATTAGCCTGGTTGTTACCCCCCTATGCGTAAATGCCTCGCACATCTTCATCACCTGGATGCTGTTGGCACTTCTGGAGGGAATATTGGATGACGCTATATAACAAATTCGCATCTTTTATATTGATGAAGGCATTCTTTTTCGAGCAACAATTATTGTCTTCTGTCCTATAGCCAAGCCCCCAGAACTCTTTCTTATTTTTTTAAGTGGCGATATCTTTTTCTCCAGAAAAATATTTCTGGTGCTTAAATCCTCAATATCGAAATAATCAGAAATAATATCTCTCAAATTCCTCCAGGAGTATTTTCTTACATGTGTAGGATCATCAGCAAGCATTCCATTTTCCTCCCGTAAGAACTCGAAGAAGCCATAAATACTTTTATTGGGTAATTGAAGAATAAGCCTCCCTCCTGCTTTCAAAACTCTATGCACTTCATCCAGAACACTACATGTGCTATAAGCAACTAATATCCCCTCAGGAAAACTTGTAGCCTTACCCTTCCTGAAATCAGCATATTCTTCCCAATTCTCCTTCATTTCTAATTTCTCACTCTCCATTCCTTATTTATTTGCTAACCTACTATAAATAGCCAAGGTCCTTTCCGCCATCTTTTCAATGGTAAACAGCTCCGCTCTTTTTTTTGCTTTTCTCCTTATCTTTTCTCTTAACGCCTGATTTTTTAACAGGTGGACTACTCTTTCACCCAAAAACCCTGGATTTCTGGGAGCGACTAAAAAGCCGGTTTCTCCCTCCTTTACCAGCTCCGGACAACCACCCACTGAAGTGGCTACCACTGGAATGCCACAAGCCATAGCCTCCAGAAGGGTAATGGGGAAGCCTTCCCTGGTAGAAGAGAGAACAAAGATATCCATCAGAGGAAGAATCTTTTCTATATCTTTTCTTTCGCCCAGGAAATGCACATTTTTTTCTATTCCTATTGCTTTTGCAAAACTTTCCAACTCTTTTCTCAAGCTTCCCCCTCCCACAACAATAAAATGCGCCCGAGGAAACTTCTTCAGAATTAGTGAAGCGGCTTTGAGAAAAGTTTTGTGGTCTTTTTGAGGCTGCAGTCTTCCCACTGTACCAATAAGGAGGGAATTTTCTGGGATAGCCAATTCTTCTCTCTTCTTTTCCTTATCCACCTTTTTTTCAAACCTATTCAAATCTACTCCGTTATAAATAACCTCTATCTTTTCCTCCGGTAGGCCAACCTCTTCCACGTAAAATTCTTTAACCCTTTTAGAGACTGCGATTATCTTATCTGTAAACCTGGCCAGAACTCTATCCATTCTCCTCTGGGCAGCATTCTTCCAGGAATCCACATTATGCTCATTGGCAATTATCACCGGTGCCCTGGCCAGTATGGCAGCAATTCTTCCTGGAGTATTGGCACGGTAAAGGTGGGTATGCACTATATCAAATTTTCCCTTTCTTATGAAATTGGCCAAACTTACAACACCTCTTGTGTACTTAAAATCCACATCCATGCGGGATCTCATACCAATATTTACCACTTTTATCCCCAGCTTCTCTAATTCTTCTGCCAAGATATCTTTTCTATAAAGAGTACATACCTTGATATCCAACCCCTTCTTTTTAAGCTCAGGAAGCAGGGAAATCAGAGTTTTCTCCACCCCACCCATTTCCAGGGAAGGAAGCACCCTAAGAACTTTGATTCTATCCACAGAATTTAAAGAAGACCAAGAAATTTGTCTATAGAAAGTTGTGCCTGCTTTAAGATATGAGAAAGAGTTGATCTCTTAACGGGCTTATGGGCAGGGATGGTTAACTTTAAGACTTTTTCTGCTGTATGCTTTTGTAAGCGAATATGTCCCCCTTTCTGTCTAACTACAACCCACCCATCTCTCTGCAATGCATGAATAATCTCAATATAGGAAAGACTAGGAACCTTTTTCAAACCGCTACCTCTTTTATTTCAGCATCTCCAAATGGAATAACTTCATCTTCTACAGACTCAAGGTACAGTTCTATTGCTTCTCGAATATTAGATAGCGCTTCTTCCTCAGTCTCTCCCTCGCTTATACAACCTGGTAAAGAAGGGACATAAACCGTAAATCCCCCATCTTCACTTGGTTCTAAAATCACTTTAATTTTCATTCTCCTTCTCCTTTTAAGTAATATTACCCCATCATAGAATTATCCTCAAGTGAAGCTCTCTTCCGACGCTTATCAGAAACGTTTTTTTGCCAAGATATTGATGCATCAATAAAAGTTGCACCTGGGATTGGAGATATTAGCCATCTCTGGCTCTCTTTTATCCTACAATTTGGGTAAAATCTCCCGCAAATTTTTTATCACTTCCACCCGGGGGCCCTGCTGTTTATCCAGGAGAAGATCTTTCAACTTGCTGCTTTCTCCTTCCATATCACCCAGTAAAAGAAACCCCTGCTTTATACCTGCTCTTATCCCTGCTTCCACATCCCTCACCCTATCCCCTACACAAAGCGAGGAAGAAAGGTCTATATCCCACTCTTTTGCCGCCTTCAAAAATAAGCCGGGGCTGGGTTTTCGGCAGGAGCAGTTATCATCGGGAGAATGGGGACAGAAGTAAAAAGCATCAATCCCGGCTCCTTCTTTACCCAAGATGCTCTTAATCCCCTGATTCACTTTCTCCACTTCCTGGATACCGAAATAGCCTCTCCCTACCCCTGATTGGTTACTGATTACAATTATCAGATAGCCTTTCTGCCTGGCTTTTTTAATTACCTCTGCCGCTCCCTCTAAAATCCTTATCTTCTCCACTTCGTGTAAGAAGCCCACCTCTTCATTTATCGTGCCATCCCGGTCTAAAAAGAGTGCTTTTTTCACAATCTAAAAATTACTTACACCTCGGGGGTGTAAAAATGGTTAGCCTGTGCTTTTGTCCATAAGTTCTCTGTAAACTGCCAGCGTGCCCTCCACCATTCTCTCCGGCAAAAAGTTTTGCGCCCATTTCTTCCCGGCCCGGGAA
>JAADFP010000124.1 GCA_013152825.1 Caldisericota bacterium
TCCCGGAGGGCTGGCTATTCACTGCTTGCTATCCTAATCCCCTCGCTGCTATCTCAGTAGATAGTAGACAGTAGTTAGTAGATAGGGAAAACTCCCTTACTTCCTGCCCTCCTCGTCATTCCCGCGCAGGCGGGAATCCAGCATCCCACATCTGTCCCCTCGCTACCCACTACTATCTACTCGCTACTAAAGTCTATAGTCTAAGGTCTAAAGTCTAAACTTAGCCTCCCCGGCTCGTCGAAATCTTCCAGTTTTACCAGCTGGATGTTTTTAACTTCTCTTTGCAGGAAAAGGGAAAAAAGGCTGAAATAGTGTTCGGGGGTATCGGTTAAGAGAAATTCTTCTTTTCCGTTTCCGCCTCTTAAGCTTTGCGTCTCCATCAGTTCTCTAAGATATCGGGCTACTGCTTTTGCTGCATCAACAAATTTTATCCCGGGTGCTTCTTGCTCCATCACCTGTTTAAGCATTGGGTAATGGGTACAGCCCAGAATTACAGTATCCACCTCCCAGTCTTTGAAGGGGGCCAGGTATTCTTTTATTACCATTCTGGTGACTGGTCTATCTATCCATCCTTCTTCCACCAGGGGGACCAGGAGGGGAGCAGGTGTAGCAAATACCTCTATACTGCTATCCATTGATTTTATGAGTTTCTGGTAGGCACCGCTTTCTACGGTGGTGCGAGTTCCCAGGATACCCACCTTCTTATTCCGGGTGGTAAGAAGCGCTTCTTTGATGCCCGGGAGAATAACTCCGGTTATAGGGAGGGAAAAATTTTGCTCCAGGAATTTTAGAGAGGTGGCAGAAGCCGTATTGCATGCTACGACTAACACCTTAATGCCTTTCTTTATTAAATAGCTGGTAATCTGGTAAGCATATTGCCTGACCAGGGGAGGGGATTTTACTCCGTAAGGGACTCTTGCTACATCTCCCAGGTAGATAATGTTTTCTTCCGGCAGAGTTTTACGAATAGCCTGGAAAACTGTTAAGCCGCCTACGCCGGAATCAAAAATTCCTATGGGAAGAGAATTTGCGGGTGAATCCTTCACTTGCTTCAAACTCCTTTCTGAAATTGACAATGCCTCCTTCAATTCCCCGGGCAATTTGCATAAGGTAGGAATTTTTCCTGAACATTCTTGCCTCGTAAGGGCTGGAAATAAAACCGGTTTCTACCAAAACCCCCGGTGAATCAATGCCTTTTAGAACGTAGAATAGCGCCGATTTATGACCGCGGTTAGGGGTGCTGAGGTATCTATCCAGCTTTTCCTGGATGAGTCTGGCTAACATGATGCTTTCTTTGCGATATTCGAGGAAGTCCAGGTCTTCCAGTATGGTAAGTTTTCTTTTTTCTACCGGGTCTTCCAGGTTTACCACAGAGTTTTCTACTCGTGCTACGGCCCGGGACAAAGGGTCCAGGGCTTCGGCCAGGTAGTAGGTCTCAAATCCTGTGGCATAACGTGAGAGGGAAGCATTGCAGTGAATGGAAACAAATAGGTCGGCTTGATGCGAATTGGAGAATTGCACCCTTTTTCTTAGAGGCACAAAAACATCTCTATCCCGGGTAAGAAAAACGGTGAACCCATCGCGTTCCAGGTAATCTCGGAGATAGAGAGCAATCTTCAAAGTTACGTTTTTTTCTTTCAAGCCTCCCCAGCCTATGGCTCCGGGGTCCTTTCCCCCGTGGCCGGGGTCAACCACTATTCTCTGTAAGTTTTTTCTGGATTCTTTGTAGGAAAGGTCAATGACCAGACGGTAAGGCTTGGTAAGGGGAAAAACGCGGTAGTTGTAGTTATCTCTGGCTAATTCAATGGTAAGAGAGGTAGAAATTTTCCCTGGTTTCAGGGTTAGTTTTTTTACCAGCTGGTTGTTTATGAGAAGAGTGCGTGGCTCTCCCTCGTATCCGGGCAGGTAAACATGCAGAGAAGAGCTGTCTTTTTCTACCCGGTAAAAGGGATAGGAATCCAGATCCAATACGATTCTGGTTTTCTCCGGTTGCGAGGAGTAGCGAACGCCTGCAATCTGGAGTGGATAGAGCGCGGCAGAAAAAAATAAAAAAAATATAAGGATAAAAAAGTAAATTTTCATAATAGAGGAAAAGTGGAGGCGGCGGGAGTTGAACCCGCGTCCAGAAAGGCTCCTCGGAAGGGACTACATGCTTAGTCCGAGTTTAATTCTCGTTCCTTCTCTCTCCTCGGACAAGAGCGGAAGGAACCAGCCCGGGAAGTATTTCCCTTCCTTCCTCCGGGCAAAGAAAGAAAGGTAAGCCTGCAAACCGACATCCTTCCTCCTCCTGCAGGCAGGGAGAAAGAGGATGTGACTGCTATTTATGCAGCCAGAGCAACTGCCTCATCGGCGCTTATCTTTTTGCCAGGTGTTTTTCTCCCGGTATTCACCGGAAGACTCCGGGCTTTTAGCCTGGAGACGAGGCCTCCTGGCAACCTCGGCATGCCCCTATCTTCGGAATCTCTTTCTGTCGAATCCGCTCGCCCCCTTTTCAAAGAACACATCCTTTATATTATACCATTTTTATCTTCTGGATTTTAACATGCGGGAAATTTCCCTCTCCACTTCTCTCTTTTTTATTTTGTCCCTTTTTTCGTACTTTCGTGCCCCGCGTGCCAGGGCAAGTTCTACCTTTATCCAGCCCTGCTTGATATAGACACTGAGAGGAATGAGGGTTAATCCCCCACCAGAAAGTTTCCCTTCCAGGCGATGGATTTCGTTTTTCCTGAGGAGAAGTTTTTTCCGCCTTTCCGGAGGAGGGGCAAAAGAGGAAGAGGGTTGGTAGGGAGAAATGCTCATGTGGTACAGGTAAACCTCGCCGTTTTCTATCCGGGCAAAGGAGTCTTTAATAGAAACCTTTCCCTCCCTGATTGATTTTACCTCGGGTCCTTTCAGGATTATCCCGGCTTCGTAAGTCTCCAGAATCTGGAAATCATGGGTAGCTTTTTTATTCCTGGCTATTACCCTCTTCATAACCTCTCTGTGAAATCCTCCCCCGCCTTACCGGGAAAATTTTACTGGTTACCCAGTTTGCCTTCCCTGAAAGCACTTATGTAATTCAAACAGTAGGTATCCTTACCCATTAGTGCTTCACCTGCACAGATAACCTCCTGGATTTTGCTCTCAGTAGGGTCAAGAATTGCCCCGTCCAGCCCTTTACCCATAGCCATGGCTAAAAACGTGGCATTGAGAAGAGCGCGGAGCGGTAAGCCGTAGGAGATGTTGCTGAGCCCGCAGGTGGTTTTGACGCCTGGTATCTCTTCCTTTATTTTTCCTATGGTTTCCAGAGCTATTGTTATTGTCCCCGCATCTGATTCAGCGGAAATTGGCCTTATAAGGGGATCAAAAAAGATGTCTTCTGCTGCTACTCCTTCCGAGGTGAGTTGGTCTGTAACCTTCTTGGCGATTTCCACCCTTCCCTCTGGATTATGGGGAGCACCATTTTCATCCATGCAGAGAACGATGACATAGGGCTTAAATTCTTTTATAAGAGGCAGAGTCTTTTCTATCCTCTCCTTTTCCCCGGTTATAGAGTTGAGAAAGGCTTTTCCCTGGTGAGTGCGGAAACCCGCTTCCAGAGCTTCTGGAGAAGGAGAATCTATGGAGAGGGAGACTTCCAGGGTTTCCTGCAGGGTTTTTACCAGCCATTCCATGCATTCCTTCTCTTCACTGAAAAGTGTGCCGCAGTTTACATCTATAAAGCTGGCTCCTGCTTCTTTTTGTTTCCGGGCCAGGGAGATTATGTAAGATGAATCCCTGTTTTTTAATGCTTCGCCTACTTTCTTCCGAGAAGAGTTAATCTTCTCTCCGATAATTACCATTGCATACCTCCTTGGTT
>JAADFP010000125.1:0-3253 GCA_013152825.1 Caldisericota bacterium
AGAAGTTTCTCCTTTAAGCAGGGTCAAAAAGGTAAAAAAGAGCAAAAGGAGAAAAAGCACCGCTAAAAAGATAATATTTTTCTTCATTCTTACCTACCAGCTACCGGGGAAAAATTTCCAGATTCCACGCCCTCCCGATATTTAGCGGGAGAGGTTTTAACGAAGTTCCAAATATTAAGCTCTAACGCCAATGCCTCAGCTCCTCTTTTTTTACACCCCCGAGGTGTAAGTAAGGTGCACTTCCCTTCTTTCGCTCTGCTCTTATTGTCATTCCTGCGAAAGCCCCGATATGCACCGGGACAGGCAGGTATGACAGGTAGGGCTGGCATCGTGATAAACTCTAAATACAAAATCACAAACTCTAAATAAACTCAAAACCACAAACCCAAAACTTTCTCCCAGGGTACCAAGATACCAGGAATACCAGGAAACCAGTTCACTACTCACTGTTCACTGTCCTCCCCAGAGTATCCTGTACAACTTCTCCACCCCTTCCCCCACGCCTTCCGGAGTAAGGCTACCGTAACTATCTGCATTAAGCAGGAATAGAGCACTCTTCTGCCATCCCAGCCTCTCCCAGGAACGCAGAAAATCCCCCTGCTCGCTCATAGTAAGAATCAAAATCACCTGGGGATCCCTGCGGACAACTTCTTCCGGGTTTATGCGTGGATAGCGAGCAAGGTCAGAGAATATATTCTGCCCGCCCGCGTATGAAACCATGTCAGTTATAGGGGTATTCCCACCCGCAGCCACCAGGGGAGAAGTGCCCACCTGTATAAATACGCGCCTAGGGCTCTTCCCTGCCCAGCGTTTTTTTATTGCCTCAAGAGTGGCACGCGTTTGCTGCACAATTCTCCTGGCCTGGCGCTCCTTTCCCACTGCCTTACCCAGGAGAATAAAATTATCAAAGATATCCTTCACCCTGCTCTCCTTCCCCAGGATTAAGACATTTAAGCCAAGAGACTTCAATTTTTCTATGGGCTTTTTGGGATTCCCTTCCTCTGTCCCGATAACCAGATCCGGGTGAAGAGAAAACACCTTCTCCACATTTATCTCCAGCACGCTCCCTACTATCTCCTTCCCCTCTTTCCTCGGGCAGTACCTGGTTACCCCTATCACCCTATCCTCCAGTCCCAGGAGATAGAGGGACTTGGTGATATCAGGGGACAAAGAGACTATACGCAGCGGCGCTCCGGATGAAAAAGCAGAGAAAATAAGGGAAAAAAATAAAAGGAAAGAAATTTTTCTCATTATTTCTCACGCCGGGGAGAAGCAATAGGACGAAAACAGGGGATAAATTCTTTCAGATAAGTAATAAGTAGCTGGTTCTCCTTTCTCCTCCTTACGCTAATTCTCACGTAATCCTCGCCCAGCCCACGGATATTATCCAGGAAACGGATGAAGACATTTCTCTCCAGTAAGTACTCTTTCAATTTACTGCCTGCACCAGCCGGAAGCTTTACCATTATAAAATTGGTCGTGGAAGGATAGGCATGAAAAAACCGCGTGCGGGAGAGCTCCCTGTACATGAATTCCCGCTCCCGGGCAATCTTCTTCCGGGTTTCTTCCAGGTACCCCTTTTCCTTGAGCACTTCTTCCCCCACCCTTTGCGCCACGTGGCTCACTGACCAGGAAATAACCTTTTTATACAGCTCCCTTACTTTTTGCTGCTGAGCCACCAGGTAGCCCAGCCTCAAGCCAGCCAGGGAGTATGTCTTGGTAAAGGAACGAATCACTATGATGTCCTCTCGCTCCAGGGCCTGGGGAAGAAAGCTCATCTTCCCTTCCCGGGAGGTCAATTCAATATAGGTCTCATCCACTATCCAGATCCTTCCTTCTACCCGTGGCAACGAAGGTGAGGGAAGCAGGAAATTCCCGGTGGGGTTATTGGGATGGCAGAGGAAAACAAGCTCCTTGCCCCGGGGTGCAGGCAAAGAAGAAAGATTCAGCTGGAAATCAGGAGAAAGGGGCAAAGGAATTACTTTTTTTTTGAAAATCTGCACTACCCTTTCGTACTCTCCATACGTGGGGTAAGGAATAATAGCCCGCCAGAAATCCAGCCCCCACATAAGGAGGAAAAACACCTCGCTGCTTCCGTTCGAAACCAGGTAATTCTCCGGGCTCCCTCCGTAGTTCCTGGCCAATGCTTCCCGCAGGCTTGTGGACAAAGGTTCAGGATAGGGAGTAAGCTCCTCCCAGAGAGAGGCATAAACCTTCTTGATTCTCTCAGGAGGAGGGAAAGGGTTTATGTTAGCGCTAAAATCAAGCTTACTTCTAACTCCCCCGTGCCAGAAAAATGACTTACCCTGCATAGGTTCATATTTTACCTCAATTCGCCCTTAATTCCTAACCTATGTAATAGCTCCAATACATATGAGAAAAGGCAGATTCTCCTGAATATTCAGGGGAGAGAACTGAGATTAGACTTAAGACGTTAGATTATAGACCTTGGATTTCCGGGATAGATACCTGTCTGTCTGCTTCCTCCCTACGCAGGCAAGCGGGTCTGTAAGGGAGCAGAGAAGCGTCCTGTACCCCCCTCACGTATTCACCTACTCACTTATTAATTATTGCCTACTATCCTTTCCTTACTACCAACTGCTATCTACTAACTGCGAAATTTTCTTACCAGTAATCTTTTTAACTCCTGCAGAACATCATCATACGCCGGCAAATCCTGTATTTGTCTTTCTAACCGTACTTTCCAGATCTTCTTATAAGCGTGTGCCTCAATCCTATTTAATAAATTGGGCAAATAAAGTCCGTAACCAAACCTCTTCTTAAATTCCAATTTTACCTTAGAAATATCCAGTTCCAGCTTTAGAAGAGACCACAAATCATAAATATCTCGTGCCTCTCTGTCTCCCTCCAAAATCCTGGAAATTTTATCGCTCACCATAGATTCCAGAGTATAAGTATTCATTTTTATATCTTCAGCACTGAAATCACTGTAAGTAAACAGAATTTTCTTTCTTGCGAAAGAAGGGAAAAATCTGTCTTGCAAAATATCTACTTTTAAATTTTTTACTGCTTTGATCTCTGGAACAACATCATAGGTGATAAAAATCTGGAGCCTTGCTCTATCTACCTTCGCATATCTACCGGGTTGAAAAGGATAATCAGCGCCAATCTGAGCCAAAATCATATCCAAATTTCGTTCGTATTTCTCAAAGCTTTCCTTCTGGTTTATCAAAAAATCCAAATCTTCAGAAAATCTATAGTCAGGGAAATACATTTTCTTTAAAGCGGTCCC
>JAADFP010000125.1:3316-4396 GCA_013152825.1 Caldisericota bacterium
TCGATAACTTCTTCAGAGACTCCTTTTTGGGCAGCCAATCTCTGGGTCTGAAAATAAGTAATCATTTAATATTGAACCACATTAATAATTTGCTTCCTTCCTACATTATCAATCAACCGCCAGTTGTTTTTGCCATAACTCTCCTTTGGCAAAACAGGGTCAAATAAATCGTATCTATCTTTTACGTATTTACGCAGTTCGTTTAACAACACCGACGGGCCAATTTTTAGCACATCCAGAATATATCCAAGCCTTTTAGCTACTACATTTTTCCCGTATTTCTCAACATATCTACCTAACTTAGCATAATCTATCTTATCTCTGACTATCCATAAACCTTTGGCTATTTCGGTAATTCCCCCGCAGTACCGGGGATGCGCCAATGCATCCACCAGGGTCTTTTCCAAATTTGAAATTCTCACCTTTAGTGTTCGAGTAACCCACTCTTCTTTTACGCCCCAGATAAACCTATCCTTTACGAATACGAAAATCAATTTACCCCTCATCTCACGCGGAACGACTTGCCTTTTAGGAGTAGCAACAAAAACCGTAAGTAAAGGCTGGGTAAGCATTCCCCAAAAATGCATAGCACTATAAAATGCAATATAATACCGTGGCGAATTAACCACTTCCCGCGCTGCCACAAGCAAATTTCCTATATAATTCTGCACATTTCCCACTTCTTGAGGTACAATCAAAAACTTTCCCCGTTTAAGCCGGCTGATAACCTGTCTTTTCACCAGTTCACTCAACAAATCTGTTGTCTCATTGTACCTTTTACGCAGTATACGCTGGGCATCAGATATAGTAAAAATTGGATTATTTTCCTCGTAGAGCCTCTCAATTAAATAAGCACTCACTTTACCCAAAGTTCTTAAACTCTTCATAGATCCCATCTTATCTGCGTTTTGTGTATATTATACAGCATCCCATACTGTATAATATACATTTATAGTAGATTTGTCAAGCTATGTATGGCCGGGAACAATGTTCCATGGGCAGAAACAGGCCAGTTTAGTACTTTTCAACAGGGTATGGTAGAATTACAACAGTTGAAGTCTCTTCGGTTTTTTTGCATAA
>JAADFP010000126.1 GCA_013152825.1 Caldisericota bacterium
ACCTATGCTATTGTGAGATATAGGCTTTTCGACATTACAGTTGCTCTCAAAAGAACTCTTTTGTATACACTACTTACCGGTTTATCTACATCTGCTTACATGATTGCTATTTTATTAACCGAGCGTTTCTTGAGGGGGTTGACTGGTTATCAATCTTTTATTCCTATTTTTCTTGTTTCTGTTTTTCTTGCCTTTACATTCCTTCCCATAAGGGAAAAATTGCAGAATTTTGTAGATAAGGTATTTTTCAAAAGAAGATACAATTATACCAAGATACTGAGAGAAACGGCTGAAGAGCTTGCGAAGGAGCTGAATCTGGGAACCTTGTTAAAATTTATTATGGAAAATGTAAGCGACGCTATGGGAATAGAGCAGGCTTCTATATGGTTGAAAAGAGGCAGATTCTTCTACCCATTGATTCACAGGAATTTATCTTCCAAACGTTTAAGACCTTTTCCTGATAATTCTTCCATTATCAAATGGTTAAAAAGAAAAAGAGATGTAGTAATCAGGGAAGAATTGGAGAAAATGAGACCTACTTATTTGATGAAAGAAATGGATAAGCAACTGGAAAGAGTGGGTGCTGAGATTGCTGTTCCTATTGTAAGGGAAAAAGAGATAACAGGTATGATTTTTCTCTCCAATAAGAAATCGGGGGATATTTTTACCCAGGAGGATATAGATCTTCTCCTTACCATAGCCTCGCAGGCAGGTACTGCACTGGAAAACGCGTTACTTTATGATGAGGCGCAGAATGCGCGTATTTTCCAGGAGAACATTCTTGCTAATATGGTAAGCGGTGTTATAGGGATAGAGAAAAAAGGAGAAATAAGAATATTTAACGAAAGGGCAGGGAAATTCCTGCATCTTAATCCGGCAAAAGTGGTGGGGCGTGATTTCCGTAAGATTATAGGGGGAGAAATTCGCTGGGTTATAGACCAGGTTTACCTGAATAGAAAGACAATTTCTCGCTGGGAAGTTAAAACACCAGAGGAGAGTGCTGTAGAACTTGATAATAAATATATTCTTGGAGTTACCGGTGTTCCACTGATAGATAAAAATAAGGAGTTTACTGGGGTACTGGTGGTGATGGTGGATCTTACGGAAATACGCATGCTGGAGAGTAAATTGCGTCATTCTGAAAGATTGGCAGCAGTGGGAAAACTGGCTGCAACCCTGGCGCACGAGGTGAAAAACCCCCTGGCCTCTATTCTTACTTTCACTCAACTGGTGAAGGAGGGAAATCGTGACCCTGAGGTATATACAGATTTTGCTGCAGTAGCCTATGAAGAGGCACAGAGAATTAATAATTTACTCCAGGAGCTTCTGGATATTTCCCGGCCTGAGAAACTCGTTTTAGAAGAAAGCGATATTAATGACCTGGTGCGTGAAACTATTCGTTTTCTAAAACCAGAGGCTGAAAAGAGAAATGTTGCTTTGATAGAGAAACTGGATGAAAGAATACCTGCTTTTTCAATGGATAAGAATAGGTTAAAACAGGTAATTATTAACCTGGGGATGAATGCTCTGGAAGCAATGGAAAAAGGCGGTTCTCTTTCCTTTGCTACCTCTTACGAATTAATAGATGAGGGGTTTGGAAAATGTGTTCTTCTGGTTAAAGATACCGGAAGAGGAATCTCCGAAGAAGAGATTCCTTACATATTTGACATTTTTTATACTACCAAAAAAGGAGGAACGGGCTTAGGATTGGCCCTGGTGAAGAAGATTGTAGAAACACACGGAGGTAGTATAGAGGTTAGTAGTACGGTAGAAAAAGGAACTGAGTTCCGGATAGTTTTGCCGTTAAGGGTAAAATCTGCTCCGGAGCTTATGGAAGAAATAGGATAAAAAAATGGTGAAAAAAGGGGCTACGGGCTACAGGTCGTTAGGCTCCACAAAAGGTAAGATATATTTTGTAGTTTTTCCGAGATTACATCGGAGTGTGTATTTCATTAGGGGGTAGGTATGGAGACTATTCTGGTTATAAGTGAAGATGGCAGGTTGAGGAAGTTGTTAGCAGAAGAGGTAAAGGAAGGGATTTTCCTTTTCTTTTCGGAAGACCTGGAAGAAGCTTACGATTTTTTAAAAAGTAAGCCGGTGGATATCGTAATTCTGGATCCTCTTCTAAAAAAGGTAACGCTGGAAGAAGTCAAGTATAAATTAAGAGACTATCTTGACAGTCTTACTTTTGTGGGAGTAGTTAGACAGGAAAGGGAAGAGTGGGAAGAAGAGTTGGAACGGATAGGGGTGAAAATATGGATAAATCAACCTTTTACTTTAAAAGATATCAGGAGAACACTGTCCCTGGCAGAGGAGAGAATGTATCTTATGCGAAGATTATCGGAAAATAAGAGGGAAAAGCGAAAAGAGGAAGAAAAGCGGATAGTCTCTCCCCTGTCTGAATCAACACTTGCTCCCTCCCCTACTTATCCCTATTACCAGGAGACTATCCGTAAGTTTTCAAAGGCGCTTACTTATATGCTTGATCTTCCTCGTCTGATTGATCTTATTATCACTGCTTTCCTGGAAATCTTTGAAGTAAATAAGGTAGCAATATTGATAAAAAAAGGAAACAGGGGATATCAAATAGAATCTTCCATGGGGCTGATAGAAGGGCAAATCAAGGGAGTTGTTTTTTACAAGGATAGAGGTATATTTGAATGGCTTTCCAGGGAAGGTAGACTCCTCTATCGAGCTGAAGCTGAATTGGAAGATAGCGTGAGGCGGGAAATGCTTATTCTTAATGCTGAGGTGGTTTTACCTATGGAAATAAAGGGTAATCTTCTGGGCGCCATTACAGTAGGTAAAAAAATCACAGGTGAGAAGTTTAACATGGAAGAGTTGAGGCTTCTTTATACAATGGCTAACTATGCTACAGTAGCTCTCCATAATGCTTTACTTTACAAGGAGATAAATTCACAGAGCCAGTATTTTCAGTTTATCCTGGAAAGTTTGCCAAGTGGGTTCCTTTTTGTTGACGAAGAAGGAAGAATATCCCGTATTAACAGAAGGGCCAAGGAAATACTTGGAATTACCGATGAAATAGTAGGAGATAGCATCCAGAAAGCGGGCTCCATTGTCTCTGATTTATTTTTAAGAACATTGAGGGAATCAAGGGAAGTGAATAGGGAGGAAGTCTATCTTCCAGGAGAAAAGCGCACCCTGGGAGTTACAACAGCGCTGATAAAGGATAAAGAGGGTAAAACAAAGGGAGCTGTAATGTTTTTCCGCGATCTTACCCCGCTCAAGGTAAAAGGAAAAGGAAGATAAGAGTAAGGAGGAAGAAAATCTCTGGAAATTAATTGCGGAAAGAGTGGCACACGAAGTAAGAAATCCCCTGGTGAGCATAAAGACCTTTTCCCAGCTTTTACCAGAAAAATACCTGGATATGGACTTCCGGGATGAATTTTCCCAGATGGTAGTGGAAGAAGTGGATAGACTTTCTATTATGCTGGATTTGTTGGAAAGATTTGCACATCCAGGCGAACCGATTAGAAGTCTGGAATCCGTGAATGAGGTAATTGAAGAAGTGCTTCTGGAATTACAGAGAGTAGCCAACGAAAAAAATATCAAGATTAATACGCGCTTCGATTCTTCTTACCCGGTAGTGGAAGTGGATAGGAACCAGATTTATGAGGCTATTTTCCAGGTAATAAAGAATTCCTTCCAGGCCCTGGAGAAC
>JAADFP010000127.1 GCA_013152825.1 Caldisericota bacterium
GGCAAAACCGTGGCTACCATCCCCACCGGTGCTGGTCCCAGCCACATAGCCTTTTCTCCCGGAGGAGATAAACTTTATATAACAGAAGCTGCCGGAGGAAATGTATCTGCCATCGACTTGAAGGCAAGGAAATTAATAAAATCCGTAAAAATAGGCAAGGATCCTCACGCTATAGACGTTACCCCGGCTGGAATGATCTTTGCCTCGGCACGGGGCGATAATGCAGTATATCTGATAGATTCCTCATCGCTAAAAATTAAAAAGAAGATAGCAATTCCCACAGCCGATCATATAATTGTGGGACCGGAAGGCAAAAAAGTTTATGTGAGCTCCCGGCCAGAAAAAGCAATCTATGTGCTGGATGCTTTCTCGGGCGAAATATTGAAGAAAATTCCCGTGGAAGGTGAAGCCCACCAGATGGTACTTTCAAAATAACAACCCACAATTTTTAGCAACCGGACTATGGAATACCTACGAAGATATCGGTTAAAATTTTAACCCATAATTGCAACTAATTTTCAATTGCAATTAAAGAGAGGAGGGAAAAAGATGTTAGCAAGCCTGTTAATCACCCTGAGAGAAGGAATAGAAGCTGCCCTAATTGTGGGTATTATTATCACTTACCTGAGCAAGATTAATAAGTCTGCATATATAAAGGAAGTGGTTTTAGGGATAGTGATAGCCGTATTTGCCAGTGCCGGGACTGCCTGGTTATTTGAAAAAATTATGGGAGGATTCAGCGGCCACAGTGAAAATATATTCGAGGGAGTAATCATGCTGCTGGCAGTTTCCGTGCTTACCTACATGATTATCTGGATGCACCACCAGGCAAAAAATATTGCTGGAAACCTCAAGGAACAGATAAATGCCTACATCAGCCACAGGCAAATTTATGGGTTAGCTTTCCTGGGCTTCATTTCCGTGTACCGGGAGGGCGTGGAAACCGTGCTCTTTTTTGCGGCTCTGCGGGCAGCAGATGCTGCCTCCTGGATAGGGGGTATTTTGGGATTGCTTATAGCTGTGATACTTGCCATTCTATTTTTTAAGACCACGCGGCACTTTTCCCTGAAAAGATTTTTCCAGGTTACCGGGCTTTTCATTATTCTTATTGCTGCAGGTTTGTTCTCCCATGGTATTCATGAATTGCAAGAAGCTAGGATAATTCCCACAGTAAAAGAACATCTGTTCGATATCAACCCTACAATTACTTATGGCAAAACAGAGAAGATGGGATCTCTTCTCTCACGGCCTGACTGGCAGAAAAAGATACCCGGAGAAAACCAGGAGGAAGTATTTGCCTTTATTCAGTCTCTTACCCGGAATGATACTTACCAGAGTAAGAAGTATAAACCTTACCAGCCCCTTATTCAGGAGGGATGGGTGGAGGTAAAAACTCCGTTTCGCTTGGCTTTTCACGAAAATGGCACGGTGGGAAGTTTCTTGAAAGCTCTTTTTGGTTACAATGCCAACCCTTCCCTTATAGAATTACTTGCCTACCTGTTTTACTATTTTGCCATCTATGTACTGGTAAGATTAAGCCGGCACCGACTGGACCAGTAAGCCTAATCCTTACTTCCAGAGTCAAGAGCAGCTTTAATTAAATTAATGGCCGCCGGACTGCTCCACTCCCGGTAACCTATTCCTCTACCTATGATCATGCCCTTACGGTCAATCAGGTAAGAGGTAGGAGTGCCCGTAACGCGGTACATGGCGGTTACTTTTCCGGTAGGATCCAGTAAGCCTGAACTCAGCGAGAAAGTAAACCCGGACTTTTTCATGAAGGGGACTACCACCTTAGCCCCTTCCCGGTCACTGAAAACAGAGACTATTATAAAATCACTACCTTTGAATCGGTCATAAAGCTTCTGCAGGTGGGGCATTTCTTTCCGGCACCAGTGACACCAGGTAGCCATGAAATTCAAAAGCACGACCTTGCCCCGGTAGTCCTTTAGGCTCACCTTTTTACCTTCCAGGTTTAAAAGAGTGAAGTCTGGAGCCTCCATTTCATTCTCTGGTTTTTGCATCGTCATGGCACGCATGAATTTCTCAACAGAGGGAGGAGCTGCTCTCCCTGGATAAGAAAACTCTCCCCGGGATACCTCACTTTTTTCCGTTTTCAAATAGGAGTACATCCAGAGCAAAAGAATCCCCAGGGCTACGATGACAACTCCGGTTATAAGGTATCTCTTTTTTCGTAAATTCTTCTCAGCCATTTGCTTTGCCTCCTTCCTCTTGAAAGCCTGCTGCTCAGTATCCCGGATTACTATATTTCCCCGCCTTTCCAGGAGAACGATTCCCACTGAAATCAGGTAAGATTATCTTACCATACAATAGGGGGGTATGGCATAATGAGTTAAGGAGGATTGAGATGGAAAAGTATGATTTGATAGTTATCGGAGGTGGTGCAGCAGGTTTTGCCGCAGCTATTAAGGCAGATAGCACGGGAGCAAGGACTTTACTGGTGAATGGAGGAATTCCCGTAGGAGGAACCTGTGTAAATGTGGGATGTGTACCTACCAAGTTTTTATTAGAGGTGGCTAAAGATTACTTCAGGGCAAAAAATTATCCTTTCCAATCTCTCCAGTTAAAAGCCAAAATAGATTTTGGCAAACTTATGCAGGAGAAAGACGAGCTGGTAAATTATTTAAGAGAATCCAATTACCTGCAGGTGTTAAAAAACCTGCCACAGGTAACTTATAAAGAGGGAATGGCCAGATTCATCTCCGCAAAAGAGATAGAAGTGCAGGGAGAAAAATTCACTGCTCCATACTTTATCCTTGCCACAGGTTCTTCCTCCCGGGTTATCCCGGTGGAAGGGTTGAAAGAGGCAGGATTTCTTACCCACCGCACTATCCTGGAATTAAAAAAGCTGCCCCAGAGCCTCCTGATAATTGGCGGAGGGCCCATAGGCCTGGAATTTGCCCAGATTTTTTCCCGGCTGGGAAGCAAAGTTACCCTGGTAGAAGCAATGGAACGGATTTTATCCCCGGTTGAGCCTATTATTTCCCATGCACTCACCGAGTATCTAAGAGAAGAAGGCATCAATATACTCAGCGGGGTAAAGCTAAAACGGGTAGAGAGAAAAAATAATAAAAAGTTAGTTACCATTGAAAAAGAAAAATCCTCGCAGGAGATAGAGGTGGAAGAGATTCTCCTGGCCGCGGGAGTCAGGGGGAACAGTGCTCACCTGGGGATAGAAAACATTGGAGTGGAAGTGGGCAAGGGTGGATTTGTCAGGGTAAATGAATTCTTGCAAACCAGCATTCCCCACATCTATGCGGCAGGAGATGTTATCGGGCCACCCTTGCTGGAAACAGTGGCCGCCAAGGAGGGAAACATCGCGGTTAGAAATGCCCTATCAGGAGAAGGAGAAAAAATTGACTACAGGAACATTCCCTCCGCAGTATTTACCTCTCCCCAGGTAGCCTGGGTGGGAATAAAAGAGGCAGAGTACACGGCTAAATATGGCACCTGTTTGTGCAGGAAGGTGGATATGAAGAAAGTTCCCCGCGCCATGCTGGGTAAAGAAACAAAGGGATTTATTTTCATGGTAATCGGGCATAAAGATGAGAAAATTAAAGGAGTGCATATCCTATCAGAGCTATCTTCGGAAATTATTCACGAAGCAACACTGGCTATCAGGCAGGGACTAACCATAGGAGAAATTACCGACATGGTGCATGTTTTTCCTACTTTCAGCGAAGCGGTTAAAATAGCAGCACAAGTCTTCAAACATGCACCGGAAAAAATGAGCTGTTGTATAGAGTAGGATACAGCAACGGAGTTTTCTGCCGCTATTCTGGATACCCCCTGCGGTTTTTCCTTATCTGCGCTTAAATGCGCCGGTAGCGCTTTTCCAGGAAAGAGAACAACAATCTATGGGAAGCAATTCTTGCTCCTATCTCTATATTTCTTTCCGACATCTGGAGGATTCTGTTTTGTAGATTTAGCAAGGTAGCATACTTTCTTCTCATTTCCAGAGCAGAACTACAATACTCACCCAAACCTTCTTTTAGAGTAATGTCTCCTTGCAGGATTCTCTGGATAATTTCCCCGCACTTTACCCCGTACTTTATACATCTCCTGATACCCTCACCGGTAAGAGGAAGTGTTTGCCCCTGCCCTGAGCACAGCCCACGATAAATACGTTGTCTACTACCGGCTTTTTGAGAGAGTAGCAGAAAAAACCTCCATGCACTTTTTCCCGCTTGAGGTGGTACTCCTGCAGGAAAGCATTCAACTTACTCAGGAGTCTTCTCTCTCCCTTGTAGCTGGCCACACCGAACCGGGAGAACTCACCACAGGGAAATATCCAGCTAACTCCATCTTTTATAAATTCCGGCTGGTAAAAGAACCGGAATTTACTTTCCCGGTAAGGAACCTCTGTCTCTATACCAAAACTTAGCATGTCCCGGTGTACATAGCCGGGCTTTAAGTACTCGGCTATACAGGCTCTCCAGCCAGTGGCATCCACCAGTATCCTGGAAGCAAACTTTCCCCGGGAAGTATGCACCACAAATAACCTGTTCCTCTCTACCTTTTGTACTGTTGCCTTTAGAAACTGAGCATTTGTCTTAGAATAAAGCTGGGAACAAAACTGGAAATAATCAAAGGTGCAGTAAGGCCTCTTAAAATAAAAGTTTACTTCTTTTCCATTAACATGCAGGGAAAATAAATGGGAAACCTGGAGAACAGAATCTTTGCAACCAATCCCCTCTATTACATCAAGAGGTGCTCCACAGGCAGAAATTTGCCTCTTCCCAATATCTGCAGAGTCAATAAGCAAAACTTTTCCCTCTAACTGCGAGGCTACGGAAAGCCCAGCAAAACTTGCCCCGGCAATAATAACCTGATACTCTTTCATTATCTCCATTCCTTTAAAAAAACATACTTAATTGTTCATGTACTTCATGGGATCTTCGTTAAACCTTGACTTGCAACCCTCTGACTTGAAATAGAAAGTTTTCCCCATATGGACAGTGGATGGTGAACCTTTCTTGCTTACCTCCATGCCACATACCGGATCCTTTGCCATAGCAACCTCTTTGCCTCCTGAAACTGAAGTGGGTTCATTTTGCACAATGACCCACACCAGCCCGATTACCAGCAAAAGCGCTACACTACCCGCTATGATATACTTCTTCATTCTCTTCACCTCCTTCTGCTCATTATACCATACCCCCCTGGGGTATTCAAGTGGTAATGAAATCAAGAGGTGAATATCTTCTCATCAAACCTATCTGTCTTTTTCCTCGATGTATCTCATTTATATCTGCTTTGAGAATCTCTGGTAGATTACACTTAATCCCCTGCCAGCCCCGACGTTACGGCGAGTGGCTGGCGATCCCGATGTTTCATCGGGAGAAGGAAGGGAGCGGACAGGCGTCGGGACGCGAAACGTCATACGTTATTCGTCCACCGTCTCCTTCCTACTAATCTATTCCTTTCCCTCCCTGCTATCTCAGTAGATAGTAGACAGCAGTTAGTAGATAGGAAAACCCCCCATCCATACCCCTCGCTACTCACTACTAACCACTCTCCCAGTCTATAGTCTAAAGTCTTGCATGGATGCCTGCTTCCGCCCCGATGTAAATGCATGACAGTATAGCTGGTGGTCTGTTTTGTCATTTCTACTCTCTTCTCTCCTTTATGCCCCTGTGCCTGCCCCCTTTATCTTAACTTACTCACTTACTCACTTATTTACCATTCCCCCTCTCTTTTTAGCATTCTCCAAAATCTATCCGTTTTTCCTTGCCTGCTCTCAGTAATACATTTTATTCCCTTTTTTTACAGATAAACCTCTTTTCTTACTTGACATACCCCCCAGGGGTATGCTATGTTTGGTTGTAAGCATTTTAAAAAATTTAAAAGGGGGAAAACAATGAATAGGAACAGAGCCGTGGGAATAACTTTCATGGTAGGAGCATTACTGTATTTTATCTTTACCACCTGGGTGGTGGGACATGGGATTCATCCGATCAATACTATTGTAGCCATTTTTCTTTTCTTATTGGGATTTATCTACACCTTCCGTGGGGAAGAAGGTACACTGGTGAAAAAGCCTGCCATTCCCAGCGAAACACTGGATCCTGCCCGGGCACAAAAGCTTAAAATATACTTTGTCAGCTTTGCTTTTCTATTGCTTTCCTTTATCATTTTAGCCCTTTTCTATGTTTCTAAATGTTTCTAAATCCACCACTGCCGCTTTAACTGCCACATTGTCTTTTGCCGGTGGAGTGTCTAACATCTTTCTGCCCTGCACACTCCCCTTAGTCTTTGTTATCGTACCCCTCTCCATGGGCAAAGGTTATAAGAAAGGGCTGGTTATGGCTCTGCTCTTTGGTGCAGGATTAACTATCACGCTAAGTGTTTACGGAGCAGGAATTGCCCTGGTAGGGAAATACCTGGGACTGGATAAGACTACCCGGATACTCTACCTGGTAGCAGGAGTAGCTGCCCTGGTATTTGGGCTCTCGGAATTGGCACTGGTCACTTTTAAAATGCCTTCCCTATCAAGAACCCCGGCATTTATACAGCGGCAATCCGATTACTTAAAAACTTTCTTCCTGGGATTATTCCTGGGAAA